>JAQVLM010000441.1 GCA_028704125.1 Opitutales bacterium | reverse complement strand
CGGGCTGATCAGGGATCTCATACCTGAACGCGACTCCATTGTTGTAGGCCCGAATCAACACTCTGAACTTGCCCGGTGCGTCCGCATGCTCCTCCAAATCGAGCGTCATCTCCCGATACACATCCGGAATAATCCGGCGCTGGCCAAACGGATTGTCCCACGATCCATCATGTTCCGTTGAATGTGCGCCCACAATCGCGGTTTTCCTACCCACGGATAACCCACCGGCGAAGTCAAGCCCCAGACGGGAATCCACCAGGACCGGACGTCCGTCGAAGGTCACGCTGTAGCGCAAGCCATCCGCATCATCCACGACAACCACCACGGTGCCATCCGGAGAGCTGACCGTCTGTCTATCGGCATAAACGCGGGACATCAAACCCAAGCAAGCAAACACAAGCAATGCCCGCCAAATATCGATGTGAAAAAGCCTAATTCGAAGAGATTTCATCAAAGCATAAAGGTTTGTATTCGGGATACCAGCGGTCTTCAAGACGAACAAAACGCCAGTATCCCCTCAGACGAGGCACCAAGCCAATATCCACGCTATTGTTCGATGACCAGCACTGCGCCACCCTCGGATTCCATAACAAGCTTCAGACTCCCGGACGAATCGACACTGAAGGTCTCCAGCCCCACCGAACGATCCGGCCGATCCAGATAAGCGGTGGCCTCTCTACCAGCCAGCCAGGGCAGACGCAGCTCGATCTCCCGCTTATCCTTGCCGCTGTGAGTCGCAGCGACATACCAAAGCGATCCCGATCTTCGGGCCAAGACCACAAACTCGCCCGGCTTGCCATCCAAATAGCGGATCTCATCCCAAACCGTCGGCACTTTCTTCAGAAAATCGATAACGTAGGGCGGTTGCTCATCAAGGTTGTTAGGAGTGATTCCGAAGTGTTGAACCGGGGATTGATAGAGCACAGCCGTCGCGAGCTGAAACGTATCGGTCGTCCGGCGAATGTTGCCATTATCTGGATCTTTCCAGAAGCGCTTATTCAACAACACCGGCCCATAGTCCATCGGGGCGACCGTATTCCTAACAAACGGAAACAGCGTGCTGTTGAGCGATTCCCGATCCGCAAAACCCTGCGAAAAGATGAGATTCTCCGAAGCGGTTATTGCTTCCGAGCTGAAAAAGTTCGGATACATCCGCTCCCAGCCCCTCGGAAGCGTGCACCCGTGGAAAACCACAAACAGGCCGAAGCGATTCGCATCCGTGAGGATATCCTCATACAGTTGCATGGTCACCTGCTTGTCGCCTCCGAAGAAGTCGACCTTGATCCCCTTCACCCCGATTGACTGGAGCCACGCCATCTCGTTTTGGCGTGCCGGGGCAGCATCCATGAGATTGCGGGGCGTTTGAGGCGCATCATTCCACATGCCATTGGAGTTGTACCACAACAACACCTCGACCCCCTTGGACCCGGCCCAGCGCACCATTTCGGCCAGCGTTTCCCGACCGATGTTCACATCCCACATCGCATCCACCAGAATGTATTCATAACCCAGAGTGGCGGCGAGCTCGATAAACGTCCGCTGATCTTCCAGATTCATGCTCGGATCCTGCCAAAGCAGCCAGCTCCAGGTCGCCTTTCCCGGGCGGTATTCAATCGACGGCTCATACAGTGGCCTGACCAAGTCGGTTGCGACCGTGCTCTCAACCACCGGAGCGAGGGAATCCCCGATCGTGATCGTGCGCCACGGCGTCATTACCGGAAGCGGAGCCACCACTGTGGCCTCCCCTATGCCGGCGTTCTCCCCCGGCTCCGGAAATGCAATATGGAAAAGCCCATCATCCGTCGCGTCGCTCAAACGGCTGCCCGCATAACGACCCGACACGCCCGTTTCCGACACCAACACCCACACACCGGATGCCGTCTGGAACAATGCTGGAAAAGTGAAACCCAGACCCGAAGGAGAAGCCGTCCCCACCGGCACCCCAAGGGTGTAGTCCTCCTCATAACTGGGCTTTGACTTCATAAAACCCTCGCCCCACGGTACCTGCGGTGTCATCCATGCACGCGAGCCATCCGGCAGATCAAATCCACTCGCCTCCCGGTTGATGGTAACCCGCTGTTGCCCGTCCGCGAACAAACGGTAGCTGAAGGCCACATCCCGGTCACTCACGCGAAACACCACCTCAAGGACCTTTCCCTCTCCCTTTGCGAAACGCGCCGTCAACTCATTCGCACGGTAGTGAACGTCGCGCACCTTGCCATGTGGCAGCGTGTATTGCTCATCCACTGAAGACGTTTCAGCGCCGGCATCAGTCAGCCCTTCCGAGAAATTACCCCAACTGGTATCCAGACCCAGTGGAGAAGACTCCAGCACCACCTGCCCCTTGTAGAGAACATCATAGGCCGGTCGACCCTCATCCAACAGCTCCACATTGACGGTGATCGCACCATCGGGACTCGACACCGTGGCCGCTTTTGCAGCCGGACACAACACCGTTAGGGCTAGCAAGATCGCAAGTGGGGTCATCTTCATGCATCCCAGCATGGGAGATCCGATCGACAAACCCCACACCGACCTGACTTGACAGTCACGTAACCCACGCATTACCTAACCGTTTTGGTTGATCTCCGCGAATTCCCATCAAAGATGCGTCGATTCCAATGCAACGGGTAGATGGCACATCATGGTTTCCATCCAAATAGTTTCTTCAATCGCTCACGGATAGTCTTGCTCTGAAATGACACCCAGCGAAAACCAATTGCCTTCATGATCAGCATTTCGACCAAAAGATTGGCGGTCTCCCTCATCGGATGCGGGATCGCTTTTGTTGTCATCTATCACACGTTTCACTGGATAGGGGTAACTTCTCCGCATCTATACTCACTGGCCAGAAAAAGCTGGAGCGAAGCCGCCCTTGCGCATTTCCCTTACCCGATTCCGGATTCCGGACGTGCCACGGATTTCTACTACATCAACGGACCTGTCCAAGCAGGAAAGATAATCAAATTGACCATTCAATACTCCGAAGAAGAATTCCGGAACCAGATAAACGAGCTCAAACGCATGCCCACGACCGATGATGCACATAAATTCGGTCAAGATTATGTAGACCGCCTCCATTTACAAAAGGGGTTAGAAGCATACGTTATGCACGCGAAGCCCGTATTCTATAATAACGCCCCATCGTGGAATCATGGAAAGGCAAGTGGATACACAACCCATCTCCCCTCCCGTG
>JAQVLM010000440.1 GCA_028704125.1 Opitutales bacterium | reverse complement strand
CGATGGAGGAGAATGTCCGGTTTGGCCCGATTCCCTATGACGCGTATCAGCATTTCCTGAGCCGCCGTTTTCATGAGGCGATCACCCGGTTTCTTCGCACGGGAGAGGGCGATTCCCGGCTCAACGCCACGCTCTGCAGCGGATTGGCGCTCTCGTATGCGCAGCTCGGGTTGCAGAACCTGGCGGACCAGGTGCGGCGCTGCGTGCGCGGGGTGGTCGGAAACCAATGGATGTTCCGCAATGGGCATCCCTTGGACTATCCGTTGCAGTTCAAACCTGAGTTGCTTCAGCGCGGGTATGCGGGTTTTCCCGTGCTCGTGGAGCGGACCGCGGTGCGCATGGATTTGTCGCACAGTGGATGGAGTGACATTTTCTTTCTCGGGATGGATCGACCGGAGTACGCGAAGGTGATCAACATCTCGATCGATTTGTGCCTGCGGGATGCTCCGGGAGGACCACGGCCTCCCGTTCAAGCCTTTTTGCGGGTGATCGATGAACCGGTGATCCGGCTGGTCAGTATTGATTTGGAGTGCCAGTCATCGTTGACCTCCTTCCACGATGTGTTTGATTTTGGCCGGGACTATCTGGGCTTGCTCAAAGCTGCTCTAATCGCATCGGGAGTGGTTCCGCCGGCTATGGAAGGCTGCGAGGAACCGCTTTCCGCATTGCTTGGGCGGATCGTGGGGCCGGGCCTGGGGATTGAGCTCGTGAGTTCGGTGGATAATATCCCGAAGGGATCGCGGCTGGCGGTTTCGACCAATCTTCTGGCGGCGTTGATTGCAGTGTGCATGCGGGCCACGGGCCAGGTTTCCTCCCTGAACGGAGCACTTGTCGAAAGCGAGCGCCGTCTGGTGGCAGCCCGTGCGATCCTTGGTGAGTGGTTGGGCGGTTCCGGTGGCGGATGGCAGGATTCCGGCGGGGTCTGGCCGGGTATCAAGCTGATCGAGGGCTGTTTCGCCGTCGAAGGGGATCGTGAATATGGCGTGAGCCGTGGACGCCTGCTTCCGAAGCACACGGTAATGGATGAGTCGGTTATCGCAACGTCCGCACGCCAGCGATTGCAGGATTCTTTGATTCTGGTCCACGGCGGCTTGGCGCAGAATGTGGGGCCAATTTTGGAGATGGTGACAGAGCGTTACCTGATCCGGAGCGCGCATGAGTGGGCGGCCCGTCAGGAGTCGCTCCAGATCACCGGACAAATCCTTGAAGCCTTGAGAAAGGGCGACATGCGGGAGCTGGGGGCATTGACGACCCGGCACTTTTTCGGACCCCTAAAGGCGATCATTCCATGGGCGAGCAATGCCTTCACCGAGAAGGTGATTGCGGAGGTGCGTGCCGCCTTGGGCGAGGGCTTCTGGGGTTTCTGGATGCTCGGCGGGATGTCGGGCGGCGGAATGGGATTCATCGTGGACCCGGAGGTGAGGGATCGTGCGAAGGAAACGATTCAGGCGATCCTACTGGAAACCAAATACACGATGCAGCATGCCCTTCCGTTTGCCATGGATCCGGTGGTTTACGATTTTTCCATCAATCCGCATGGCACCAGGGCGTTTTGGGCACAGACCTTCCCATCGGGATATTATCGTCTGCGTCTGCCTCATCTGCTGCAGATTCCCCCGGCTGATCGCAAGCTCTGCGATCGGGTGGATTTGGAGACGGTTGCCAGAGGGGTGCGTGAGGATGCCACCCAGCATGCTGTGGCCCTCGATATGCTTTCGGGACTGCTGCCGGATTCGGGTGTGAGGTCGGATGACCAGCGTTCGCTAAACCGTTTGGATGCCCTGCTTCAGGAACATGGCTTTGATCCGGTTCAGCATGAGAGTATCCGGAAGGATCTCCTCAGCGGAAAGATCGGAATCGCGCAAAACCGGATGCGTCCGTCCACGAAAGTGGAGGATGTGGACGACAGCGATTTGCTCCAGCCGATCATGGCCGGGGCCGCCCATGAGGAGGCGGTGGATTGCTTGCGCCAAGGGCGGGTGGCAGTGGTGTCGCTGGCGGCTGGTGCGGGTTCGCGTTGGACGCAGGGAGCGGGCGTGGTGAAGGCGCTACACCCTTTTGCGGTATTGGGTGAAAGTCATCGCAACTTCCTTGAGGTTCACATGGCAAAATCCCGCAGGATTGGTCAGGAGTTTGGTTGCGTGCCCTTGCATGCGGTGACCACGAGTTACCTCACCCATGGTCCGATCGCCGAATGGTTTGCGCGTTCGGGCTTTACGGCCAGCGAGTCCGGAATCTTCCTGTCGCCGGGACGTTCGGTGGGCTTGCGCATGGTCCCCACGCTCGCGGATCTCCATTTTGCGTGGGAGGAACTCCCGCAACAGCAACTCGACGAGCAGGCCGAGAAGGTGCGCCGCAGTGTTCGCAAGGCCCTCATGAGTTGGGCGCAGGCTCAGGGCGAAGCTTCCGATTATCGGGATAACATGCCACTGCAGTGCCTGCATCCGGTCGGGCATTGGTACGAGATCCCGAATATGTTGCTCAATGGGGTGCTGTTGAAGATGCTGAAACAGCGGCCTCAGCTCGAATTCCTGCTCCTGCACAACATCGACACCCTTGGGGCAACCCTGGATCCCTCTGTTTTGGCGGCGTGCATTGCATCGAACTGCGATTTGTTGTTCGAGGTGATCTCCCGGCGGATTGAGGATCATGGAGGTGGTCTCGCCAGAATCGACGGAAAAGTCCGGCTGGTGGAGGGTATGGCCCTTCCGAGTGAACAGGATGAGTTCAAATTGCGATACTACAACACCGCAACGGCATGGATCCGGATTGATTCCCTGCTTCGCGCTTTTGGAATCGATAGACAAAGCCTGGACGATCCGGAGCTTGTCCGAAGTGCCGTGCGTCAGTTTGCCTCCCGTATGCCGACATACGTCACCCTCAAGGATGTGAAAAAGCGTTGGGGCAGGGGACACGAGGATGTCTATCCGGTGCTCCAGTTCGAGCGGCTCTGGGGCGACATGAGTGCGGTGCCGGAATTGGCCCCGGGCTTTATCCGTGTGGCGCGGATCAGGGGACAGCAGCTCAAGGAACAATCCCAGATGGATGGCTGGGTGCGCGATGGGTCGCGGGACGCGATCGATGCGCTCTGCCAATGGTAGGCCGCAAGGAGCCTTTCAGATTCAGGGATTGCGCCCGTCCTCGAAATGTTGTTTCCAGAGTATGTGATGCCAATCTCTGAAAAACCGCGGATCGACGTTG
>JAQVLM010000439.1 GCA_028704125.1 Opitutales bacterium | reverse complement strand
ATTGGATCGCCGGAGTCATGGATGTCTGTTGAAATAGTGTATGATCGTTATATAGTATGTTGTTATGGATATATTGAGTTGATGAAAAACCACACTGCAGTTCCGTTAGATTCCTTTTCTGTATCCGTATATGAGGTTATCGCCGATATTGAATTACACCCTGATGGGAGAGTGAGGAGTTATCAGAGAAAGGGAATTGGTGTGATAAAGGAATCGGACTTTATGAAGCTCGAATCGATTGATGATCTATTTGACAAAGCAGGAACAATTCCTATCACAAATAGACCAGTAAAAAATATCGGTTTTGTAAAGACACATTGGTTGTTGTAAACGGGTCAATCAAAGCCAATATGCGATGACAGACAGGACGCTAATCATTTCTGGACCACAACGCACGATAAATGAACGTAGTCACATAATCCAGACCGGTAACGCCATGAATCATCCCACCCTCACCCATCATCACCACTTCTCCTCATACGCCTCATCAATGCTATCCACATTGACAGATAGAACAATTATCATGAAGATACAAGTCTCCGTTATTTTTGCATTTGCATCTTTAACGTGCCTCGCCACGAATACGACGTGTTCCTACGAGTATCTGGACAAGTATAGACATGATGCTATACCGTTTGTGTTTCCAGTCACACCGAACGAGGTATTTTGGGACAAATGCTACATGGGGCTCTCTATCGACAAAGTCGTTCAGGACGGTGTGGAATTGGTTCCCGAAAACAGTCGGAGCATTTGTGATTGCCAGCCCCGCCTAATCAGCTCTGACTCAAATTCTTACATATATTGGTTCACAAGCGTCCAGTCAAAAGTCCTTGAACATCAGCTGGTTAGAGGATTCAATAGGGGTATTACTTATGTCAATATTCGTAAGTAGTTGATTAATAGGATCTTTTTGAAAAGCATTTACGCTTGTAACTTGCAGAATTCGCCCCAGACTTTCAGGGATCTGGTGGATCTTTTTGAGGCAGGCGACCAGGAGGTAGACGCAAATGGCAATCCATATTTGGGTTTTGACGGCATTTTCACTCGTCCCGAAGAACGCCTTAATCCGCAGGTTTTGTTTAATCCACTTGAAGAACAGTTCGATGTGCCAACGGCTTTTGTAGAGCGAGGCAACAGTCTCAGCGGATAGTCCGAAATGGTTTGTGAGAAAAACCAAACGCTTGCCCGTTTCAGGATCGCGAAAGGTGACACGTCGCAGCGTGGAGGGATAGAGCGTCTTGCTGCGGGCCCCTTTGAGTCGAATGGTTTGGTCGCATCTGAGTCCACCGGATCGATCCACAGGGCGTGATTGTGCAACATAGAAGTTCAGATTGGATTTTGCCCGCACCACAAAGTACGCTCTTGCATGGTGAAGCTGGTAGAGCCGGGCAAAGTCAATGTATCCACGATCCATAACATAGATGCTGCCTGGCTCAGGAGTGATTTCATCAAGGATATTGACGTCATGCGTGCGCCCCTCGGTGATACTGATGAAAACCGGGATAGATCCACACAAGTCAATCAGGGTATGCATCTTGATGGCGGCTTTGTTTTTGCGGAAGTTGGCCCATGGAAACAAAGACAGACACAAGTCGATAGTCGTTGAGTCCAAAGCGTAAACCATTTCGTCTAGCCGCACATCCCGATCCTCAGGACCATAAAGACGGCGGGCTTTGCGAATGAGTAATTGAGCCAAAGCCGCAAAAACACGCCAATCCCGATTCTCGTTGGCGTAGGCCAGATTGGTGCGAGTTACTCTTCCTCGAATCCCCATCGCATAGAGATGTCGTGAGCCTCGCAAGCATGCTTCTATATCTCGCAACCCTTCCCGAAATGTCATCTGGGCAAATGCCATCGACAGAAATTGATCCCTCCCCGAAAAACTCCGACTTGCCCGAGTCATCGGATAAAGCTTCAAGCACCTATCGAACTCTTCACGGTGAACCAAGTCCATGACTTGGGTGAAAACAAGTCTCCCATCGTTCATTCAGCCGAGACTCAGTCACATGCTCGACTCGTCCAGCTCTGTTTAAATGCGTCACACCACTTAATCCGCCTTACCTCCTGCCATTTAACTACTTGTGAATGTGCAGCAACCTCTAAGCTGGACAGTAGTGATATTGGTTATATTGATTTGATTTTATCAGCTACGTTGGAGAGTATCACTCTGAGATGAATGTCTATCCGGTATCAGACACTTTCACTGAGTTGATAGTAATCTATTCAGTTGTGAAAAGATCGAAGAATGATCCTTCCGATAGGACCCAATGGATGGATGGACCCTATACCCTCACTGTCAAAAGATTCGAGACACCTAAACGAAAACAAGTAGAGTAGATTTCTTGTCTATACTCTGAAAAACAAGTGGTCAGATGGAATGAATATCAGACTGTGAAAATACCGCTTAAATCTCATATTAAAAACGCAAATAACCGGAATGAACCAAGGCTTGCCCACTCAAGATACATAATGAAAACGAGGTGTTGTGAATGAAACCGAACAGTAGTGGCTGTCTTATTCCTCTGATCCTCATGGTCCTATTGGGATTAGCTTCTGTCCGGAGGGTATATACTCCTGCGGATGTTGAGCTGGGATTGAAGTATCTCGAGGATGTGGAACGGTTTAACGCGGTTTTTCCAGATCATTTTGAAGAGATTACGGGAATGGGACTGTTTTGGGGGAATGAATCCTGGAAGTCTTCTGCAATCGTCTATGATCGATATGTGGTGTCAATGTGCTTTGATCTTCACATTAGGATGTTCGGATTTGGATCGTTCAGACTCAAGAAGAACTCCATAGTTGTAGTTTCTATTTCTGAAGCGCGAATGCATTCAACGCTTGGTATGTTTTTAGACCACAAAAAAGCGCTGAAATTTGAATCCTTTCCTGAAGATATTCGCCTTGATGAGTTGCTAAAAATGGCTGATATGGAGCCTATTATGGATCAACCTGTTGATGGAATTGATGAGCATGTTGAAGGGTAGAGTAAAAAGATAAATCCGAGAGCGCTAATGACTCTATGTATATTACAGATCAGAATGATTCCCAATCCCCACCCAGACTGAAAGGTCGTAATAGTATGAGACTACTTTTGACAGTATTAATATTTTTCTTATTGGGTTGTTGTGGCAAAAGTGACAAGTGCCATTCAATAGTAGAAACTAGTCCCGGTCCAAAGAGGTTTTTCGAACTGTTTCCAAAAGCTACCTG
>JAQVLM010000438.1 GCA_028704125.1 Opitutales bacterium | reverse complement strand
CGACGATCACAATGCCTGCCATGGCGAAAGTGGCAAGGACTCGACTCCATAGAGCGAGTGTCTGACGTTTGGGTAATCCAAACAACGGAACAAGAAAAATGCCGTAGAGAATGCTGGACTCGTGGGTTGCTACGGAGAGCGCAAACCAGACGGCTGCAAGGATCAGGTCAGTGTAGGCCTGGGACTTTTTGTAACGGAGAATCTGAATGAGAAACAAGAGAATCCCAAGAGCGCTGAGCGGTTTGGCCCAAATATTGATGGAGTGGAGGAGTGCCGGAGCCCCTAGGAGTAAAGCCAGTTGCCATATTCTGGATAGGGCCTGGGTTGTGGCTGTTCTATACAACTCGACCGCGGCCATTACCATGGTCGCTGAAGCGAGAACTGCCACTCCTTGTACGTTCGCAACTGGAGGGATCAAATCGTAGAAGGGTGCTGCGGCGAATCCGTTGAGAGGGGGTCGTGAGCTGAGTAATGCCCCTGCCTCCCAAGGGATCGGGTTGCCATTAAGTAGGTCTGTAAGGAACTGCGTGCTCATCCAGTCCCCCCACCAGCCAAACATCCCGGGCATGGGGACTAGGGCTGCAGCAGCAAGCAGAGGCAAATAGTAAGCAAGGATCTTGATGTGGTCATTCAGGAATTGTTTAAGAAGTTTTTTGCGCAGGAGGATGATCAGTCCGGCCAGTGGCAGGAGTATTTGCATCCAGATTGCCGGAATCCCGCAATAGTAGGAAACTGTGGCGGCAATGCCGGTCAAAAACAGCCCGAACGCGATGGCCTCAGAAGGGCTGTGGTTAGCCCCGCGCGTCCGGAGGTTCAGTATCCAGCCGGAAGACTGATAGAACAGGGGAATCCCGATCATCAGCCAGAGAATGTGAATCATAACCTCAATACTCATTTCGAAGGGTTAGATCGGATTGATAAGAAACGGGTCAAGGTATCGGTTTGGGTTTAGGGGGTGGTGTCAAATCTTGGTTGAGGGCACGGATTGTGAGTGGTTATCAAGGAGACCAACGATTTAAGCATTCAGATCAGGGATCGGTAGGTGTTCAAATAGTGGTGGGCGGTGGCATCCCACGAAAGTGATGATGCGCGTTGCTTTGCCCGGTTCAGAAGGTCCGATCTCGTGTCCTCGCTTTCCGAAAGCGAGATCATGGCGTCCCTTAATTGGGCCGGATCGGATGCGTCCACAAGCAGTCCTCCATCGCCGACCACTTCCGGAAGACAGGAACCCTTATGTGCGATCACGGTTGAACCGCAGGCCATGGCATCGAGTGCGGGCAGTCCGAACCCTTCGTAGAGACTGGGATAGACCAGTGCGATGGAATGATGGTAAAGGTCGGGTAGTTGGTCATCGGGAACGTAGCCAAGCCATTCGATGGCATGCGAAATTCCCGCAGTCTTCACCAGTTCGAAATCTGTGGAATCGGGTTCAGGGCCGACCACTTTCAGCCGGAGCGGTTTGCCAAGCCGATGGCATTGGGCGAGTGCATCCAACAGGGTGTCGAAGTTTTTGTAACCCTTTCTTGTTCCCACGTAGAGAAAGGAGTCCCGTCGGGGTTGTGCCGTAGCTGATGGTGGTCGGAGATCCGTGCCCGAAAGAATCACCCGGATTCGGTCTTTTGTCCATGGATAGAAATGAACGAGATCATCCGCCGTGTGTTGGGAGATGCACACAATCTGATCGGCCATGCGGAGCATCCGGATTTTTGCGGGAATGCATTGCGGATCCTTCTGTTGCCACTCCGGAAAACGTTCATGGATGCAGTCATGGACGGTTACGAGGAGGGGTTTGGAGATGATCCGCGCATCGGACATCGCAATCCAGTCGTAGTAGCTCGGATGGTACAGGTCGGTTGCGCAGCGATCCCGGATGTATTGACGTGCGCGATTGAGCTGATAATCCGCCTTTGGACCTAGCCCAAACTGGCGGTTTTTCGTGAACTTCACAGATGTAAACTCAGGAGTCGGATGGATTGTTTCGTGGTCTCCATTGATGGTCCATCGGCAACCAAGACGCGAGGTGTAGGCGATGAGCTTGCGGAAGTAGGTATTGATCCCTCCGAGTTTCTGATAGCGGAAGATCCAGGCGTCGCAGGATATGCGTATCGGTTCCATTCGGGGTGTGGTAGCTCAGGGCATGTGATCGATTGCGTTCAGGAATGCTGTGGCGGTGGTTGCCATTGAGAATGACTGATGGGCGAATTCGAGGAGGCGCTTGCGTTCCTCCAGGAGCTCGCTTGGACTGACCCGTTGATGCAGCAATTCGGCCTTCAAAGCAGCGGGGGAGTTCGCGGGATAGGTGGGCAATCCGGCTTCCATGCATAGCTCGGCGGAGCCTCCGCTGCCCGAAGCGATGACGTGGCATCCGTTGGCCATGGCCTCTTGCATGATGAGAGGTCTGCCTTCTTCGCGTTGGCTTGGGAATACGAGGATATCGTGGCGTCTCAATAAATCCTCCATTGTGTCGTGGCTGATATGGCCAATCGCATCCGTGATGTTCCAGACCGGGGATGCTGAGGTGGATTGCCGGAAGGATTCCCAAAAGCGTTGGGCCCATTCATTCGGAGCTTTTCCGGCCAGAGTCAGCTTGAATCCGTCGCGTTCGGATCCGGTCATGGACTCGAGTGCTTCCCAAAGCACAGGAATCCCACGATCGGGGGTCAGTGCGCCTGCGTAGAGCAAGCGGATGGGCTCGCCTGCAGGGATCGGTTGGATGGCGTGGCGGGTCGAGGGTAGAGGGATCCCTGCTGGGAGGATCGATTTTTGCCCGAATGAGACGGCGGGGGTGCGGTTTTGCCACTCCTGATAATGCGAAACAAAGAGACCAAGCTGCATTTCGACCGGATACTTGAGCCGAATCGAGCGGCCGACAGGTGCTTCGGCAGGGATCCATGGCCGGATAAGGGGAGCAAGGGTGGTCAGGCGGGTCTTGGGCCTGGCGTTGTGTATTTGGAACCATGGGTTGAGGATGGCGCCCCCATGGGTTGGGATGGCGCGTAGCCAGGTGTCTTCTATCCAGCACGCTTGTGGAACGTTATGAAGGGGGGCCACCGTCATGAGTGACGGACTCATTCCCCCCAGATTGAAATGGCACACCCAATCGGGTTTAAAAGCGCGGATGATTTGCGACAGCCGGATCGCGTTCTTCTGGCTCTCGATGATATACGACAGTCGTCCCGTTGGAGACGATGTGTTATTGCTCCGGCAGTCCG
>JAQVLM010000437.1 GCA_028704125.1 Opitutales bacterium | reverse complement strand
AAAAGCATGCGGCGGATGGGCTGATCATCCGGGGTCGGGTCGGCGTAGGGAAATGGCTCCCGAAGCAGCAGCAGAGCAATAACGCCACTGTCTTTGCCGAGTGCGGTTCTGGCGCTGGGATGTGGAAGCGCGATTCCATCCCCGACGGGCGCATAGGTGATGCCTCCGGGGGCCTGTATCCGCTGCCTCATGTAGGAGAGAATCGTGGGATTAACGCCATGCATGGAGGCGAGAGCACGTTCAAAGGTCGGCATGACATCGGAGGCAGGGAGGTTTCGCCAGATTCCACCACACCGCAACAGATCCTGAAGGTTGAGACTGCCGGCAGGAAGCGAGGTTTGGGGGGAAAGAAAGCCGGCCTGTTTTCCGAGTCCATGTTCGGCCGCCCATTCTGCCACACGGGCACGGTCGAACAAGAGGCGGTTGCGGTCGTGGATGCAAGGCAGCCCATCCTTGCGTATCCAGTCCATAATGACCTTTTCGGATACGCCGAAGGACTCCGCGATTTGTATGATGTTCAGGTACACGGTTGGGAGGAAATTGAGGAATCGGTTTGATGAGGGGAAACGGTCTGCTGAAGGGAGGGTGAACGGCTTTCCGGTTGTTCCCGGTTGTGGTTGGCCCATCCGACCACCAGGGCAATCCCGATGATGCCGCTGATCAGATACAGAATGTAGCTTTGCACCCTGCCATGTTGCAGTTTACGGGTCGCGCTCGACAGCCGGAGAATCCCATTGGCAACGGGTTGAACAATGTGCTCGAGAACGGTTTCGGGGGTATGCTCCTCTATTGTGGCTTGGGCCGGAAATGGACCGTGTGGTGGAATCTCGTGCCGGATGGGGCGCAGCAGCCAGAAGAACCATGAGGTGAGGATGGACGCGAACGATGCGGCGGTATACTGCATGCGGACCGAGGGCCGGGCGTATCCGCAATCCCAGGTGATGGATCGCCGGATACGCCTGGATCGGATCAGGCTGAACAGCATGATAAAACCGAGGCATGCCGCAGCTACCCAAAATCCGAGGTGTATGGACCCCAGCGTGCTGAGGGATTCGGGTTGGCTGGGTGTTTTCCATGCCGGATTAAATGACGATAGGGTCGGAGCTATCAGCGGCCAGAAAACAGCGGGACATGCGCCAATGATAGCGCAGAGCATGGCCGGTATTGCCATGGCAGTGAGCATGGAGCGGGGAGCTTCACCGGCGTTTGATGCAGCTTCAGATCGCGCGGCTCCCAGGAAAACGATACCGCAGACCTTTGCGAAACAGGCGAGGGCCAAGGCTCCCGTGATGGCCAGTGCGACGATGGGGATCACGGCGGTTCCGGCCACGATTCCATGCCCCGTGAGGGCCTCCAACATGCCGAGATAAACCAACCATTCGCTGACAAATCCGTTCAGTGGGGGGAGTCCGGAAATAGCGGCAGCTCCGATAGCGAAAAAAACGGTGGTCAGTGGCATTTTCTTCCATAGCCCGCCCATCCGGCTCATTATCCGGGTTTTGCAGGCATGGATTACGGATCCTGCCCCAAGGAAAAGGAGGGATTTGAAAAGCCCGTGGTTCCATACATGGAGCAGCGCTCCTGCCATCGCGAGTTGCCCCCATGCCGTATGGCCATTCGCTTTTGCAATCAACGCGAACCCGATCCCCAGAAGGATGATTCCAATGTTTTCGACACTGTGATAGGCGAGGAGTCGCTTGAGGTCATGCTGCCCCAGCGCAAAGGCAACTCCGGCAATGGAACTCACCACTCCGAGCGTCAGGATAACCCATCCCGCTTCGGGCGGAACTGGCATCCATTGGCTGAAGCGAAGCAATCCGAAGATTCCCATCTTGATGCAGACTCCGGACATGATTGCCGAAACATGGCTTGGTGCGTTCGCGTGTGCGGATGGCAACCAGATATGCAGTGGGAAGATCCCGGCCTTGATCCCGAAGCCCACCAGCGCCAACCAGAACAAGGGGGCCAGTTCACTGTGATCACCGAGGTGACTCAGGTCCCACGTTCCCGTTTGAACTGCGATGCCGGCGAAGAAAGCAAACAGGATAAGGGTCGCGGCATGGGATGCCCCCAGGTAGAGGTAGCCGGCTTGTCGGACATCGCGCTTCTGGCGTTCGGTAGTGACCAGGAAATAGGCGGCCAACGCGAAAACCTCCCATGCGAACAGGAACTGGAGCCCGTTTGCGCTGATCAACAATAAGCCCATGCTCGCCGTGAGTAATGTCCACCAACGCCGGGCGGATATGGCGGAACGCGGATGCTTGTTTTCGCTCCAGTAGGATAGCGAGTAGAGCGCGCCTGCGCTACCGACCGTGCAAAGCAAAACGAGAAACCATGCGGCCAGTGGATCGAGCACGCAATGAAGGGTTTGTCCTCCAACCGTGAACCCGCTTTTCCATTCCAGTGCATGCTTGCCCAGCAGGGCGATTCCGGCGAGCCAGATGCCAGCGCTCGCACTCAGAAAAGTGCCGATAATCCATCCCTTCGGGGAACTGCGGGCGCTGATTAAACTCAGCCCAATGCCGCATACGACCGCAATACAGAGGAATGCAGGATTCATATACACGGGTCTCGATCATGTTCCCGCGAATTGCCTCTGTCAATGGGTTAGAGCATCTGCTAATAATAAACCCGGTAGCTTCCGGATTGTGGAGTGATGTTTGAGCCTAAGTATTATGGCCTTTCCTCTGCCGGTGATTCCTCAGGATGAGGCGTAGTGGATGGGCTTCTCGATGAGTTCGCTGCGGCCTTCGCCAGTCTTTGCAAAGAGCCGGATGTGGCGGAACCTCAGCCCGACTGGATGTCCGGGATGCAGGTCGAGTTCGCGCAATTCCTCGCGGGAGATTTCCGCTTCCAGGATTTCTCCGGTCGCGGTGCGCTCGAGGGTGACCCGACCCACGCTCCCGGCGGAAAAGATATGGAGCACCTTTGCTTCGATGTCATGCACACCTGATTCCCGGCGAATCTCGATGTCGTGAGGACGAACGTAGAGCTGATCCTTTTCCTTGATGGAAAGCGCCTTGCGATATCCGCTTTGGAGCCGGTTGACGTTGCCCATGAACTCAATGACGAAAGGTGAGGCCGGGTAGTCGAAGACCTCTTGCGGATCACCAACCTGTTCGATCCGGGCATTGTTCATGACCACGACTACGTCGGCCAGCTCGAGGGCCTCTTCCTGGTCGTGGGTCACAAAAACCGTGGAGAGTTTGATCTCTTCC
>JAQVLM010000436.1 GCA_028704125.1 Opitutales bacterium | reverse complement strand
CTTTCCCGCCTGAATCTCGCGTGCCACCGCCCGGATAACCGGTCCTTTCGGAGCCCGGAAATAGGAAATGTTGACGTTCACGCCAACCGTCGGAAAACCCTCCGCATTCGATGCCGCAGCAAAGGCATAGTCGGCCAGCGTGAAGATCACTCCGCCCTGTACCCGGTCCACCCCGTTCAAGTGATGCTCACTCAACTCGAGCTCGGCCACAGCCTGTCCCGGAGCCGCATCCACCAAACGGGCTCCAATCATCTTCGCAAAACGGTCATTCCTGACACGCTGTATCATCTTACTCGAGGCATCGGTTTCCATGACCTGTATCGAAACCGTTAATCGCAAGCGGTGCAATCCATCATTGCCTCTGCGGGTTCGCCCTGCTTCCAGCTTCCCTTTTCCCAAGACGCCTTTGCGACTCACCCCGGACAACCCCGATCCCGCCCGGATGGACTCCACTGCTTTGACCTTGTCAGCTCAGGCAAGGCAGTATTCGCTGTAGCAACCCAGTCCGTCATGTCCATGAAGAAAAAGATCATTCAGGAAATCCACTCCGGCAGTTCGAACCCACTCGTCCGCTATAAGGAAATTCAGGTCGGAAATGCTTCCTGGATCTATTTTCTGTATTTCGAGGTGGTCACCTTGCTTTTCCGCAACCTGCCGGGAATCCTCGGTATGCTGATGCGATCGCTTTTCTTCAGGCCCTTACTCGGATCCGCCGGGAAAAAAATCATTTGGGGCACCGGCATAACCCTCCGCAACCCGCGCTCCATCCAGATCGGTGAGCAGGTGGTTCTCGATGACAACTGCGTTCTCGACGCCAAGGGCACCACGGACACCACCGGCATCACCATCGGCGCCAAGTCCTTCATATCCAGGGGCGCAATTGTCTCCCTGAAAGGCGGCCGGATCTCCATCGGCAGCGAGTCGAGCATCGGACCCTACTGCCTCATCCAATCCATGGGAGAGAGCCACGTCCGCATTGGCGACTGCGTGGCCATCGCGCCCTACTGCTATGTCGTCGGCGCTCCCGATTACCGCACCGAATCCACCGACACCCCAATGGTCCACCAGGGCTTTGCGGAGGAGCTTCCGGTCACCATCGGGAACGATGTCTGGATTGGCACCTCTGTTACGGTGCTCAGAGGATCTGAAGTCGGTGAAGGCTCGATCGTAGGCGCCAACTGCGTCGTCCGTGGCACAATCCCACCCTACTCCGTCGCCACAGGCAACTCCATCGCATCCGTCCGAAAGTCCCGCAAGCCATAACCCGCCCCTCACTTCGTCGCAGCCATCCTCGGCATCTCAGTTCTGCTGATCACTCCAGCATGCCGGGATCAATACTCATCAACCTTTCAGCCACGAGCCCGGATTTGGTGAAATACTTTTGAATCGATGAGCTGAAGAGTGGGTCTTTCACAGAAATACGTTTGGAACTGCCGTTTATCTCGTTGAGGTCTCGGGTGGGATGATTCAGCGCCACACACACAAGATCACACAAGCTGACAAGCTCAACGGGATCACGTTCAGAGGAAATCTCGGCATTGCCGGTGACGCCTATCGACAGAAGCGGATCGACAAGCCGGGACAATCGTGGTCGGAGTGGAAGAAATGCCCGAATCCAAACGCAATCCTAGGGGCTCTAAGCCAAAACGCATTCACTATGGCCAAGATCGACGTGACCGTGAAGGACAGTTCCACTCTGGTGAAAACTTCTCTCCTGCGAATGCGGTAGGCTCCTTGTTTGTGACGGACGAATTCTCTTCTCCTTTGGTGGGGTCCGAATGGAGGACGCGACAAGTCGAGCATTGGACCCATCATTTCTGAACAGGAAACGACCGGGACAAATGGGATTCTCCTTTTCCATCTTGGCGCGTAGTTGACCGTTCCACTCTACCGAAGCAGTCAGTTCTAGCCCAATTGCTTCGGCACCTGCGGGAATTGCAACCCCTTCCATTCGCTTGGGTTTGGGACCATACCTGAGGTCGGGTTTTGGATTGATAGATTCCCCTGCCCGCTCCCCATTTCAATCCATTTCCCATCTATCAGCTTGGATGATGTGTATTCATGAAAGAACCCGGATCATTCAATCTACCCGTGGATGATGGATGCGACATGCTCTCAGGCGCAAATAAGGTTCAATAAGAAACAGCAACCAAGAAAAATGCATATCTTTCGACAACAGACTGTTACGAATCAATTGCAATATTGTCAGATGCTCTAGCGAAAATAGGCGATGCGGAGTAATCAAGGTATGGACAAGGAACACACGCGCCATTCCTAAAACAGCTCAATCTGTCGATCAACGGGAGTGGGTACCACGCTGATGATGACAAACGGATTGGGAGCTTTTTGGTTATGAAACTGCAAGGTCGTACCCAAAACCAAGGTCAGATCGATCTGATCATCCAACACAAACTGATCCCAGTATTTCTGTCGCACTTTTCCAACCGCATCATCTTCGTTGCCGTTGCAAGACCTGAGACACTTCCAGTAGAGAGCCCCAATCTCCCAATCCTCGATCATGAGAGTTGATTGTTTCCCGGTATCATCCTCGAACTGATATGAAAACTTGTAGGGTAACTTCTTTACTACTTGGAACTCCTGTTCGATGGTCTCAACGTCTTTGAACAAATCGAATTGTCGACGCTCCATCTCCAGCTTTGCGAGCTTGTTTTGATCCCACTCGCGTTCACAGGGTTCCACGACAAATTTCAACCAGCGGGCAGGCTTGAAATGGGCAAGTGAAAGGGCGTTGTCATGAGCAAGCTGGATCAACGAAGTCAAATTTCGATGCAATGGGACCTTCCGTTGAAACACTGCTTTTCTCTCCGCCCATTTGTCCCGCGTGCTGATCGCGGGTCCGAGAATTGAAAGGGTGTGTGGGTTGATGATCCGATGACTCTCAGGCCGGGCGTCCGCTGGCGATTTCTCAATATCAGCCTGTATCCACTGGTATTTGACGTATTTTGCATGGTCCTGAAGTTGCCGAAATCTGACCGGAAAAATCCGTCTCCACTCCCCCGCTTGGTTCACGCCAGCGGTGCAAACAAGTTCTGCGTATTTGCTGGAAAGAGTTGGGTAGGTTTTGACCGTAATCAGGATTCTTTCAATCATAGATGGAGGATGCGGTAGCCGTGGAGGTCTCTCAGCAAATCACTGATGCAATGACGGTGGCAGCAGTGAGGTTCTGCTTCAAAACAAGTCAGTGCGACACGTTGGTTGG
>JAQVLM010000435.1 GCA_028704125.1 Opitutales bacterium | reverse complement strand
GATTTCGTTTTCGCGTCGCCTGTCCCTCCGAGCGGAACACCCGTCCGATGAACGGAATATCGCCGAGCAAGGGAACCTTATCGTCGATCACCTGGGTTTCCTCCCGGGTGAGCCCGCCAATCACCACAGTGGCTCCATCGTAAATGGTCACCTCGGTCCGGACACTGCGGGTCGAGAAAATTGGTTGATAAAACCCGGACGGAACCGTTGCTGAAAGGTCTCCTGAGATCGCGACGGAAGGCCCGCCATACTCCACGAATCCCTCAAATTCTGTCACCTTCGGCTCCAACAGAAGGCTGATGTTGTCATCATCCTCAACCGTCGGGGTGACCTGCATTTCGACCCCGATATTGCGTTTGCTGAAATCCCGCGGCGTTCCAGCCGTAATCGCAACCGCACCAACCCCGTCGCCACTCATCGAATTGGCGGTTGCCCGGGACACCTGCGCCTGCATATCCCCATAGCTCTGGGGGTAAATCAGTTCCTGTGCCACCGTTATGCTTGCAGTTTTTCCCGAGAGAACCGTCAAACGTGGAGCACTGAGCAAATCGCTTCCCTCCTTCCGCGAGAGGGCCCGAAGAATGACGTTCAACTCCGAATTTCCGATGATCCCGACGGAGTTCAGGATACCGCCCGCCACATCCTGAGCGAAACTCAGGGCCTGAGGAATCACCGGTGGCTTGAAAGGCACTTCAAGGTTTCTCCCCGGGCTGGTGATCGACACCGTCTTGAGTTCCTGATTGATCGCAAATGCATCGGCGAGTGTCCGGTTGGAGGGCGCAGACGACAAACCGGAACGGTATTCCATCACGGGCTTGCCATCCGATCGCATCAGCGGATTGCCGTTGGGATCGAACAACTGGGTTCCATCCGCATTCCATTTCCAATGCAGGCCGAGTTCATCCAGATCCTCTTGCTCCACCTCGAGGAACTTCGACTCGATCTCCACTTGTCTTGTCTTATCATAGCGCCGCAGTATACTGCGCATCCGCTCCAGATTCCGCGCGGTCTGAGTCGCGATCAACTGGGTCCCGTCAAATGCCAGACTTGCTCCGCGCACTCCTGCAAAATCCACACCGGCCCGTTGGAAAAAGCTTTTTAACGCGAGCTCTTCCTCTCCGACCGATCCTCCCTCAGGCGCCCCGTTACCGGAGCTTGTATCAAATGGATTGGCATAGGAAGGTTCATTGAGCGATGCCCCTGCCTTTCCTCCGACCAACCGGATCACCGTTGCGCGGGACACCGGAAAAAACTCAGTCAGCACATTTGCCGCTCCATCCGGGCCATCCGAAGGCTGAACCACAATGGCGTCCTCAACAATATCATACTGAAAATTCACCTGCTGGCTCACAAACTGGAGGATCTTTTCAAGCGACAGGTTGCGGAGGCTGATGCTGACCTTTGGATCGGTCCGCGTATTTGGATCATACAACGGAATAATGTTCACCCCTCTGGGGCCTGGCCCAGGAGTCAGATCGTGTTCGACCGAAAGCTCCGAAAGGGTCTCGATCACAGCCGTCAACTCGACATTGGAAAAACTGACCCGGGGAATACGGATCGCCCTGATTTTCGCGAGCAAGGGGTTCTCGCCGTTCACGTCCCGCGCCTGGTCCAACTCCGGTTCAAACACCATGGGCCTTTGCCACAAACGATCGACCTCGTTGATCATGTCTTCGCGGGTGCGGGCCCGGTTCAGCCGATTCCCACTCCTGAGGGCTTCGGCCAACTGGATCTGAAGCCGCCGGACTTCCGGGTGGTCGGGATAGCGAACCTCAATCTCCGCGAAGGTTTTTCCAGCTCCCTCATAATCGCCACCCAATAGCTGCGCGCGGCCCCTCTGGATCGATCCGGAAAGCCAATCATCCCCGGGCTCTGTTTCACTATCCTGAGCATCCGGCAGGTTACCACGAGCCCGTTCCAGAAGAATACGGGCCCGACGCTCCGAGTCAGGCATGAACTGGCTGGTCTGTTCCCCCTTTGCGGGAGCTAACCCTTCCCCATCGGGCGCATTCTCCGGAGTCTTTGATAAATGCACCAACATTTGAAGCACCGACTGATCATCCGGATGAGCCTCCAGATAGGCTTCCAGAATTCCGCAGGCCTCTTCATGCCGGCCGGCATCGCGCATCCGCATCGCCTCAGCCATTGCATGCATGCTTCCCTTGTCAGGATCATTCGCCCACACATCGCCATCCGGACAAATCATACAAACAAACAGGCTCAACAAACGGATCCACCGGCTTCCCGACCTCATAATCATTTCCCATCTCATGGTCTATCCTCCCTGTATTCACTTGTAACAGTCCGAACCTCATCAGTGGGACGATGCCGAACCGCCCATTCACACAATGCCCCGGACGCTCGCACACCCAACAAGCGGATCTCGAAATCCCCGAAATCCACCACATCTTCCGCAGAACGTATTTTGAAAGGCTCATCACCCACTTCAAACCCGATCAAGGTCTGATCCGAAAACGCCATTTCCGCAGAAGACAAAACCACACTCCCCCGGGTTTCCGAATCCCGCACATTGAGCACTCCGACGCTCTGGAGCGAGCCATCCGAACCGGGACATTTTCTGACCTCGAAGCTCAGTATCTCCGGCAATCCGATCGATCCGGCCGGCTCCTCACCGGGACTATAGCGGATCACCTTCGCATTCTGAAGATCACGAAGCAGCAGAACATAGCGCCCGGCAACCTCGGATTCGACAAAGCCAACCAACTGCCATCGAAATGGAATCCGGGAAATAACAACGGATCGAATCTCTGGAAAAGCAACCATGGAGGGCTCCACATATGCGTCCGAGTCGAATTCTCCCGTCCCGGGATGGATAAAAATCCTCGGAGGTGAGAACACTTCATATCGCCAGGTTCCATCGGGACCCTGCGCCATCGGCGGCATCCAGGACTCATGCGATAAAGACCCGAAATCATACCTTCCCACCGCCGGAGGGCAGGTCCACTCATCTGTCCTGACAAAAACCATATCGAATTCCGACAACTGCGCTTCGACGACACATGCGGACTCCTTTCGTTCCGATTCGTGATCCTCACGCATCAACGGGATCGACAGTCTATGAAACACATCCGTATCCCCGGCGCTGCGAAGTCCGGGTTGAACCAGATGGGTATTGAGTACCGCATCTTCACTGGCCTTTGGCAACGGTGCAACCTTCAGCGCCGCAAGAGCACATGGAATGAACCGGTCCCGCATTCCC
>JAQVLM010000434.1 GCA_028704125.1 Opitutales bacterium | reverse complement strand
CCGAGTTGGTCGACCCGATTGTGGAAAACACCGAGACGGGAAATTCGCTGCGTGCCAATTAGCATCGCACCCTTGAGACGATGTTTACGACCCACACGCGCTTTATCGCAAACAAGGCGAGCTGGGAAAACCCGGCCAAGCGTCGCAAGATCGAGAATCTGGCGCTGCTGCTGCGTGCCGCTCTCGAAGGCGAGGATAAGGTGGGGATTAAGCTGAACGTCAACCGTTCAGGATTGGATAAGGTGCTTGCTGCTTTGCCGGCTTTGAAGAATCCAACGATTTCCCCCTTGGCGAATGGCGATTGGGTTGCGGTGGAAGCTGTGGTCGGCGAAAAGGTGATCCGTGATCTGATTCCGCTCCTCAAGGAGAATGGGGCTCAGGGGATCGTCGAGTACCCGCTGAACAAAGTGGTGCTCTGATCTCCTGTTCCGGGCTATTTTCAGCACCCGCCGAGCGGTTCCTTGTTGGGAATTCCGCGGCCATCCAAATCTTCCATACTTTGCATCGGAGCTCAATATTTGAGCTTGCACGATGCATGAGCTAAACTATGCTATTCCCCTTTTTCGCGTAATTGGCGTGGGAGATGTTCTCTCTTCGCCGGTTACAGGAACTATCACACTAACATCTAACAGTCCAACGTTTAACTAACCATTATGGGATCAATCATGGAAGAACTGCTCGCGCAGAGCAGGATTCAGCCTCTGGAAGAGGGAACCATCATTCAGGGGAAGATCACCGAGATCCGCCAAAACGAAGTCGTCGTCGACATCGGAGCCAAATCAGAAGGCACTATTCCCCATTCGGAGTTTCCCGATGTGGGTGAGCTTCAGGTCGGTGCCCAGATCGATGTTTTTCTCGAAAAACGTGAGGACAAAGATGGCAATCCGCTGATTTCATTCGACAAGGCCGAACAGAAGAAGAACTGGGAAAACATCCTCGCCAAGTGCGAAGAGGGTTCGATTGTTTCCGGTCGCGTGAAGGCCAAGGTCAAGGGTGGGCTGATGATCAGCATCGGGGTGGACTCATTCCTTCCCTCGTCTCAGATCGACATCCAGCCTCCGAAGAATCTGGACCAGTATGTGGGCCAGACCTACGACTTCAAGGTGCTCAAGATCAATCTGGAGCGCAAGAACATCGTGGTTTCCCGCCGCGAATTGATCGAGGAACAGCGCGCGGCCAAGCGCCGTCAGCTTCTCGAGGAAGTCAAGCCGGGCGACCGTCGCCGTGGGGTGGTCAAGAACACCACCGATTATGGTGCCTTCATCGATTTGGATGGTCTGGACGGACTGCTCCACATCACCGATATGAGCTGGGGCCGTATCTCCCATCCGAATGAGATGGTGAAGACCGGTGAGGAAATCGAAGTCATGATTATCGAAGTGGACCGCGACAAAGAACGCGTGTCCCTCGGTCTCAAGCAGCTCAGCTCCAATCCATGGGATAAGATCGACGAAAAGTATCCTGTGGGTGCCAAGGTCACCGGTAAGGTGGTCAACCTGGTTCAGTATGGTGCATTTGTTGAGCTCGAGGAAGGCGTTGAAGGTCTCGTTCACGTGACCGAAATGTCCTGGACCAAGCGGGTGAACAAGCCCAGCGAGATCCTCAAAATCGGCCAGGAAGTCGATGCGGTTGTTCTGGGTATTCAGAAGGCCGAACAGAAGATTTCGCTCGGTCTGCGTCAGCTCGAGGAAAATCCGTGGGATATGGCCCGCCACAACTATCCGGTGGGTGCCCGCGTCCGTGGTAAGGTGCGCAACCTCACCTCCTATGGTGCGTTTGTTGAGCTCGAAGAAGGTATCGACGGTATGGTTCACGTCTCCGACATGAGCTGGACCCGTAAGATCAATCACCCGAGTGAGATGGTCAAGAAGGGCGACGAAGTCGACGCAATCGTGCTCGACGTGGATCCGCAGAACCAGCGCATTTCGCTCGGCATGAAGCAGGTCTCCGACGATCCATGGCTCGACATCGAGAAGTACTTCAAGATGGGCGATGTGGTCAATGGACGCATCACCAAGATCACTTCCTACGGGTTCTTTGTCCAGCTCTCCCACGACATCGATGGACTGGTGCACATCAGCCAGATCAGCGAAGAGCGTGTTGAGAAGATCAAGGATCAATACAAGGTGAACGACGAAGTTCAGGCTCGCGTTGTTAAGATCGACCGCGATGACCGCCGTATCGGACTCAGCATCAAGGCCGCAAGCTATGACGCTGAACAGTTGGCAGCCGAAGCCGCCGCGTATGAAACCATGCGTGGTGACAGCGATCTCGCCAGCCTCGGTGACATCATGGACGAACTGAATAAGTAAGGCATTGATTTCCGATTGGGGATGGTCTTGAATCATCCCCATGGAACCATTTGAAAAGGGCAGGGTGCGTATTCGTACCTTGCCCTTTTTGTTTTCCATGGATGCGGCGGAAAAGCTTCGGGGAAAGAACCCGGTGGTGTTCCGTTGCTCCGATGGATTCAACAGTTTCGAATCCCGATGATGAGCAGGATTGAACATGACGGATGAGGTCGAAGGGTTTCTGAAGGATTTCTTCGAGGTCAACGGATTCCTGGTTGGGCGGGCCGTGATGGATGCCTTGCCCCCCAAAGGAGGACGGATGTGTCCCTGCTTGCGTGTTCGCAACCTGCGGGACTCCGGCCGTTTGGGTGGTGGTGTGGATAACCCGTCGTTTCAGCGTTTTTCGGGGGATGTGGCGCGTATGGCTTCCGCGGTGGTGGCTGTTGCCGGTTTTGAGTTGGTGGTGGGCGGAAAGACGGTGAACGCGAATGACCGGAAATACGTTCAGGCTTTCATGAAGTCGCTCTCGGCGAAGCCCGGTTTTGTGTTTCCGTGGGAAATCGATGGTGCTGGCGAGCCCGCGTCTGCAAAGGCGGAGGAGCATTTGCTGGTGATCCCGATGCTGCCTTCGGCGGAGCCTTCCCGTGGAGATGTGATCGCCGCCTTGTCCCGGCGCGGGGTGACTGGGGTTTTTACGATGCGGACGATCCTCGACCATTTGATCCAGCGGGTGGAGCAGATCCCTCCGGAGCAGTTGTCAGCCGGCCTGCGAATCCTGAGCCTGCTTAGGCAGATGGATTTGGTGAAGGGCTCGCAGCTCGATCTGTTTGGTGGATAATCAGTGATGCTGCGGGGGATCTCTTGCCCTTCCCGGGCAGGTCCGGGTTGGTTTCTTTTGTTTTCCCTGAAAAGATGGAGATTCTTCATCTTCCCTTAA
>JAQVLM010000433.1 GCA_028704125.1 Opitutales bacterium | reverse complement strand
CGCCTCCCGGATGTTAGCGTCGACATCCGTCGAAAAGAAGAGGTTCCGGCCCCGGCAAGACTTCACGACATCATCCAGACCGGGCTCGAAAATCGGTAGCTTATCCGAATTCCACTGGTCAATGCGCGCTTGGTTGAGGTCCACCACGGTCAGCCGGATTTCCGGACATTTCTGGGCAAGAATCGCCATCGTGGGCCCTCCCACGTATCCGGCTCCAATGCAACAAATCTTCATCATGTGAAAAATCCTCAGGGGTTGATTAAAGGTTTCGAGCCGCATCACATAGTCTGCGTGCGGCTTCTTCAAGCTTTTCGTTTGGGAGCGCGCCGATGCTCAGCCGGATGTATTCGGATGGCGATCCATTTGCGAAACAGAGGTTTCCAGGCACGTAAATCACCTGATGCTTCAAACATGCCTGATAAAAACCGGAGCCCTCCCGGGTGTCGACTCCAGCCGGGGCCTTTAACCAGAAGAGAAGCCCACCTTCCGGTCGCGCCCATCTCCAACCCATGCGATCGAGTCCTTCCGCCCGGAGCACCGAATCCAGCAAACCCGCCTTAGCCCCGTAATGTAGACCAAGGTCCCGGACAAACCCGGGGTACAGCCCATCCCGCAGGACCTGCGCAACAATCGCCTGCGGGAAATGGGCACTTCCGAAGTCCTGATTCCCCTTCGCAAAGAGCATCTTCTGCATCCATTCCGTATGGTTCGTGATTCCATAACCCACCTTGAGCCCCGTCGCAAATGGCTTGGTATAGGTTCCGAGATACAAGAGTGGAAATCCTTCGAAAGCATCCAAACTCAACACCCCTGGGACGCTCCAGGGGCGTCCAAAAGCAAGTTCCCGATAGGCCGCGTCCTCGATCACCGGGATCCGCATCCGGTGGGTCCTGAGGGTCCGGGCCAATACGATTTTGTCTTCCAGACTCATGCAACGGGAAGAAGGATTCGCATAGTATCCCATCACGTAGACCGCTTTGGTTCTTGCCTTCCTTCCATCCACTTCCATCCGGCGCAACAGCGCATCAAAGGCAGCTCCATCAATTGAGCCATCCTCCGTTACCGGAATCCCCACCGGCTCCACCCCCATACCCTGAAGCATCGACAAGAAAACAAAATAGGTCGGGTTCTCAACGAACACCACATCTCCCGGATCACACAAGACCCGCATCGCCAGAAACAAGGCCTGCTGGGATCCATTGGTGATAAAGGTACGGTCCGCCAGAATTGCCTCCGGCTTTTCGCCTTCGTAAGATGCCACGAATCGGGCGGTAAGATCGCGTAATCCTTTCCTGCCTTGAGTCGTCCCATACTGCAAAGCATCCTTCGGCGAGCCCTCCCTGCACAAACGTGCAACCACATCGCTTACCAGCTCATGGGGCAAAACCGCATTGTCGGTGAAACCCGCGGCGAGCGAGAGCACCTCAGGTTGCTCCGAAGGAATGCTCATCAGGCGGTTAATCGCCGGAACCTCCAGCCGGGCCCCGAACGCGGAATAGTCCAACCCGCCTCCGGTGTCAGTTGATTCCCTTGATGAAGTATCCGGAAACGGCTGCTCTTGCATCTTTCTTTTCCAAGCCACTGAGTCGAAACGGGTCAATCCCGGAATCCGCCCGAACCTCAAATCCACCTCAAATCACGTCACTCCACATCCGGGGATTGCGCCAGGATACGGATCACCCATGAAGCCACAGCGAACCCAAACGCACCTGTCACAAAGCATGCGGTCCCGTATCCGCTTTCACAATCCAGCTTGAGGCTGGAAGCCCCTTCCGGCGATGAACAGACGTCCGGCGCCATCGAAGGCTCATCCGAGTATACGCACGGGATGCCAAACTTCCGCCGCAGGTCGCGCGGAAAGCCGTGTTTACGGCGCAACTCCTTACGCAGCTTCTGAATCAAAGGGTCGTGCTCCGTGCGGCTCAGATCGACAATTCGCACCCGGGTCGGATCGCTCTTGCCCCCTGCTCCACCGGACACAATCAATGGTATACCGCGACTGCGACATTCCCGGATCAACAGGATTTTATTGCGGAGGGAATCAATCGCATCCACCACACAATCAAATCCCGGTTCCAGAATCACCGATGCGGTGGACGCCGAAAAAAACCGGTGCTCGGTCGTAACCCGGCACTCCGGATGGATCTGCCCGATCCGGCGGGCCATCGCTTCGACCTTGGGGCGTCCGATCTCACTTTCCACTGCGTGAATCTGGCGGTTGAAGTTGCTCTCGCACACATCGTCCATATCGACGAGTGTGAGCGCCCCAATCCCCGAACGGGCCAAGGCTTCCGCGACCCACGATCCCACGCCACCCACGCCGATCACCGCCACATGGCTGCGTGCAATCCGCCCGGCAGAACCCACCCCGACCAAACGCTCCATTCCTGCAAACCGCTCATTGAATCGTTCCCCGCTCATCCTGTTGCTCATCCCAATTTCGGTCCACTCGTCTCCGGATCGCTCCGCGACTCCGCTCCGCTCTGCTCGTTAACTCCCTGTTCGTGGGCACGGTCATGATCCACTCGTGGCTCCAGATGGCTGGTCACCCGGGTTCCATCTCCGAGTTCATCCCTCAAAGTGTGTTCGATCCGCGTGGCAATCCGGTGCGCATCACGGATCGTTGTCGCGTCATCAAATACGAGGTGCATGTCAATCCATTGACCGTCTCCGGTATTTCGATGCCTCAAAGCGTGATGGGAAATTCCCAGATCATGGGTTTCCTCATCCAGAATGCGGGATACGCGACCCGTGACAGCCGGATCCGCGTGATCCATCAATCCCCGGGCTGCCCGCCGGACCAACCCTGCCCCGGACACCAGAATCTGTATCCCGATCCCCACACCCACGATCGGATCCAGCATCAGCCACCCGGTCCATTGCGTAACCAATAGACTCAACAATACCCCGACGCTCGTCCAGGCATCGGTTAACACGTGCTTTCCGTTTGCCTCCAGAATCAGGGCCCCCTCACGCCGACCCAACCACAATAGATAGGATCCAAGCGCTCCGTTGATGATCAACGCGAGCAACACCAACAACAAACCCGCGTCAATATTCTGAACCTGAGGGCCCATGATGGCATGCCGCACTGCATCCCCGATGATGAACAAACCCGCAAGCCCAATCACACCACCTTCAAAACCCGCCGAAATGAACGCTATTTTCGCGTGTCCATATGGATGATCGCCATGCGCCGGCCCCCGGGACACCCCGAAACTCCATACCGCAA
>JAQVLM010000432.1 GCA_028704125.1 Opitutales bacterium | reverse complement strand
ACAATTCTAACTCCCAGATCCATTCGCCCCATCGTTTATCACCCATTGTCTATCTGCAATTAATCACACGCTATCCTCTCCCTCTTGGCTATCGACTATTGCCTATCGTCTATTCTTCTGCCCCCCAGATCGCCATGAACACCGAACCCATCCTGACCGCGCGGCTCATGAACGAGTTCGTGTATTGTCCGCGCCTGTTCTACTACGAGGCCGTTGAAGGTGTATTCGAACACAATACCGATACCCTGCAAGGCGCAGTCTCCCACAAAAGGGTGAATGCCCGGGAAGACAGCATGCCGGCACCGGCCAAGACAGTAGTCAGCCAGATCTCCTCGCATGGCGATTCTGAACCCGAAGTGTCTGATGTCATCCACTCGCGTTCGGTGTCGCTCTACTCCGAAAGATTGGGGATCACAGCCAAGCTGGATCTTGTGGAATCCCAGGTATACGGAGAAGACCTGTTTTCCTCCGCGTTCAAAGTCTGTCCGGTCGAATACAAAAAGGGCAAGCCCTACTCAACGGATGACGGGATCTCACTTTGGCCAGCAGATCGAATCCAGTTGGGGCTTCAGATTCTGCTCCTACGAGAAAACGGCTACACCTGTGAAGAAGGCATCCTTTACTATCAGGCCACGCGGCAACGGGTGCCTTACATCCTCACTCCTGAGGATGAAACCTGGATCCACGAACAGATCACCCAGGCCCGGGAAGTCTGCACCGGTCCGATTCCGGAACCACTCGACCACTCCCCGAAATGCCCCCGGTGCTCGCTCGTTGGAATCTGCCTGCCTGACGAGAGCCATTGCCTCGCAAGCCCGGATCATGAGACCTCCAACAAGCGCACGCCCCAACTGTTTCTCCCCTTGCAGGATGAGCCAGATGAACCCCAAGCTATTGACCGGATTGAATATGGCCCGTTTGCATCCCTGCCTGAAATCCGGATCTCGGGGCCCAAAGCGGGTGAAGACATCCGTCGTCTGATCGCTCCAAATCCGGAAACCAAGGCCCTCTACCTCAACACACCCGGGCACTACGTGGGGAAGAAAGGAGGCGAGATCATCGTCAAGGAGGAAGGGAAGGAAATCAGCAGCTTCAGAGTGGCCGATATTCACCATGTCGCATTGTTTGGCCCGGTTCAGGTTTCAACAGCAGTCGTGCAGACCCTCTGCGAAAACGGCATTCCCTTGTCCTATTTCTCCATGGGTGGGTGGTTCTACGGACTGACCAGAGGGCACTCTATGACCAATGTCTTCACCCGGATCGAACAATTCAAGCATGCCGCCGATCACGATCTCGCCCTTATCCCAGCCCGGCTGTTCATCTACGGAAAAATCCGCAACCAGCGCACCTTGCTCATGCGCAACCATATTCACCCGGATGAGGGAGCGCTCCGCCTGATGAAATATCTGGCGTCTGCCAGCCTCTATGCCCCAAGCCTCGGTGAGCTACTTGGAATCGAAGGAAGCGCTGCCGGGGTGTATTTTTCACAGTTCCCAGGCATGCTCAAACCAGGCGACGAGTTCTCACCGGAAACACCTGCGGAGACCTGGCCATTTTTCTCCGGCGAACGCAACCGCCGCCCACCGCGCGACCCGGTCAACGCGCTCCTGTCGATCGGCTATAGTCTGCTGGCAAAAGACTGCACGCTTGCGGCCTACGCAGTCGGATTCGACCCTTACGTAGGATTTCTCCACCAACCACGCTATGGAAAACCCGCACTCGCACTGGATCTAATGGAGGAATTCCGACCCCTGGTCGTCGACTCCGTCGTCATCACTCTGATCAACAACCGAATGCTTAGCCCCAAGGACTTCGTCCATGCAGGCGACTCTGTTTCACTCTCATCTGAGGGAAGGAAGACATTCTTTTTGGCATACGAAAAACGCATGGGCGATCTCCTGACCCACCCTATATTTGGCTACAAAGTATGCTACCGCCGCGCCATCGAGCTACAGGCCCGCATGCTCGCCAAATACCTGACCGATGAGATCGAGCAGTATGTTCCCTTGATGACAAGATGAGGGAAGACGGTTGAAGGAAGAGGGAAGAAGGGAATGGAAATGGTGAACCATCGGCAGAACCTATCAGACCGGACGAAACAGTTCGCGTTGCGAGTGTTGAAATTGGCAGATGCCTTACCTCATGGGATCGCTGGGCAAACTATTGCAAATCAAATCGCCCGAAGCGCTTGTTCAGTGGCGGCCAACTACCGCGCTTCCCAACGTGCACGGAGCAAAGCTGAATTCATTGCAAAACTGAGTATCGTTCATGAAGAAGCGGACGAAACGCTCTTTTGGATAGAAATGATCGAAGAAGCAGGCTTGCTACCTCCCGAACGCCTACTCTCTCTGAAAAACGAATCAAACGAGATCGTAGCCATCCTTGTCACCTCCCTGAAATCAGCAAAATCCAACCCATAGTCCTTCTCCCCTCTTCACTCTCCCTTCTTCCTTCCAACCATGAGACGCAACCTCATCGTAACCTACGACATCCGAGACCCGAAAAGGCTCCGCCATGTCTACAAAACCTGCAGAGCCTACGGCAACCACCTTCAGTATTCGGTATTTGAGTGCGACCTCGATCCCCGCGAAAGACTCCGCTTCGAAGAGGAGCTCAACAGCATCATAGCCAAAGATGAGGATCAGGTCATCTTCATCGACCTCGGACCCAGTTCACTCAGAAGTGAGCACATCGTATCTGCACTCGGACAAACCTACGTAAAATTCGACCCTCCCTGTTTTGTGGTGTAGAATCCAACCTGCACCTCCTGTTCTTTGACATCTTTTCAAATTTGGACGCGCGAGAGGCTCAGTGACGCCAAAACACCGGAACCCTCTCGCATGTTGGAATTCAAGCACTTCCGTCCATTTCCATCAATCACCGGTTTCCTATCCCTCAGTCAAAAACAACCCGCTCGCAAACCGGTTGACAACCCGCTCATTTTAAGCATCTTCCAATTCCAGCCTCTCCGGACCCTCACGGGTCCGGCCCCATTGAAGCGGCGGGATACTCGACCGGGCATTCCCGAGCGTGCTGCCTCTCCGGACCCTCACGGGTCCGGCCCCATTGAAGCCCATAATCATGAGCACATCACATACTACGATCACCCTCTCCGGACCCTCACGGGTCCGGCCCCATTGAAGCTTCGAAATCGATTTCTCGGGCATTTGTGGGGCTTCTCTCTCCGGACCCTCACGGGTCCGGCCCCATTGAAGCAAGGCCACGTAAGGAAAT
>JAQVLM010000431.1 GCA_028704125.1 Opitutales bacterium | reverse complement strand
AGGTGGACACCCGGGACATGCGGGGTGGTGATAAGGTTTGGGGCTGGATTAAGAAGGGGGTGCCCGTGCGGCTCGAAATCGGACCGCGTGATATTGCCAATGATTCGGTTTTCCTGGGGCGCCGTGACCGTACACCCAAGGACAAGAAAGGGATCAGCCGCAATGAGTTTGTGCAAACGCTTCCCTCTCTTCTGGACGAAATCCAGTCGAGCTTGTTGCAGCGTGCCATGGATTTCCGGACTTCGAGAACCCGTGAGCTGACGTCCCGCGATGCGTTTGTCGACTACTTTGGCAGTATGAACCAGGAGTCGTCGGAAACGGGTTTCGGGGTGGGCTTCTGGGCGGGTAATCCCGACCTTGAGGAATCGATCAAGAAGGACTTCAAGGTTACCGTTCGCTGCCTCCCGATGGAGGGACGTGAGGATAAAGGTCCTTGTATCTTTACCGGTTCACCCGAGGGTCGACGGGCGGTGTTTGCCTTCGCCTATTGACGGAGGGGGTGCTTCGGACGGGAAGAAGCAGGGCCGACTGTGAAACGAAATCATTCGATTGTCGATTGCATGCGTTCGGAGAGGGGATCAGCGGCTTTTGACGCACCCTACCGGGGGCTCTCGGGTGACCCGGTGGGACGCTTTACTTGAAGCAATCCGGCAGCCACCGGGACAGATCCTGAGAGTGGCCAGTCAGGATTTGGCAGCCTTCAGCGCAGCCGGATGCGAGTCCATCGTTTATCCGGATTGCTTTAATGTTTCATGTGCCGACGTGCTTCCGATTCGGGCGACGGTGGTATGTGCCACGCGCTACGGGTGGTCGGTTCTGCCTGACGTCGATGGATGGGGTCCCATCTTTCTCAGCTGGCTTCGAAAACTTTCGTGAATCGTTTGAAAAACGGGTCGGGATCCGGTGGATTTTCTTGACATCGGTTTCTATTAGATATTCTTAAGCAGCATATCTCCTGGCTTTAGCCGGACCAATACTTGCCCCTTACCCCGGACAAAATGGCCGTAAAAGTGATCCTTTTCCGACGAGTCGCTGCAGAAAAAGCGAATGCCCTTAAGCCTTTGTTGCTTGAACTGCGGTCGCTGGCATTGGCTCAGCCTGGTTATATCTCAGGTGAGACCCTCATGAGCGCGGATGATCCTGAAGAATACATTGTGATCAGCTCCTGGGCGAGCGAGGATGACTGGAATGCCTGGTTGAATAATGATTCCCGCAGATCGGTTCAGTCGAGAATCGATAACCTGTTGGGCACCAGGACGATGTATCAGGTTTATTTCAACGCCTGAATCTGTGCGCGATGCATGCGACATCGATCAACTTCACCCGGGATTGGATCGGGTGAAATTGGGGGCTAATTGTAGCGATACGAATTACTAATGTTGGTTTTGAATGATTGAGCACCGAACCCAAGGAACATGAGATTATGAGTCGGATGGATGAGCGCATCGATGAGTTGATGGAGCGAAGAAAGGTTGCCTACTCGGGTGGAGGAGAGGACCGGATCGCGAAGCACCATGCCAAGGGCCGCTTCACGGCCCGTGAGCGTATTCTGATGTTGGTGGATGAAGGGAGCTTTGAGGAGTTTGATCTTCTCAAGGAGCACCGGTGCCAGCATTTCGGAATGGGCTCGAAGCAGTATCCCGGAGATGGGGTGGTGACCGGTTACGGAACCATTGAAGGACGGCTGGTTTTCGTGTTTTCGCAGGACTTCACGGTTTTTGGAGGTTCGCTGTCCGAGACATTTGCCGAGAAGATCTGCAAGATCATGGATATGGCGGTGAAGAACGGGGCTCCGGTCATTGGATTGAATGATTCGGGGGGAGCCAGAATCCAGGAAGGAATCGAGAGTCTTGCGGGTTACACCGAGATCTTCCTCCGCAATGTGATGGCTTCCGGAGTGGTTCCTCAGATATCCGGGATTTTCGGGCCCTGCGCGGGTGGGGCTGTTTACTCACCGGCGCTGACTGACTTCACGATCATGGTGGAGCACAACAGTTACATGTTCCTGACCGGTCCTAAGGTGGTCAAGGCCGTGACGCACGAGAACGTGGATACTGAGGGCTTGGGTGGTGCCTCGATTCACACGGTGAAAAGTGGAGTCGCCCATCTGGCGGCGAGAGATGAGCAGGATGCGATCGAAATGATCCGTGAACTCATTTCGTATCTGCCTCAGAATAACCTCACGCCTCCGGCCCGGATCGATTGTGATGATCCGGTGGACCGCGAAGCCATCGAGTTGAACGACCTGATTCCCGATTCCTCAAATCAGGCTTACGATATGAAACAGGTGATCCTAGGGACGGTGGATCACGGCAGATTTTTTGAGATTCAGCCGAACTATGCGGCGAACCTGATTGTGGGTTTTGCGCGCTACAACGGAACGTCTGTTGGGATCGTCGCCAATCAACCGCAGGTCTTGGCGGGTGTCTTGGATAACGATGCCTCCATCAAGGGAGCACGGTTTGTCCGGTTCTGCGATTGCTTCAATATCCCGGTGGTCACTTTTGTGGATGTTCCGGGCTTTCTCCCTGGAACCCATCAGGAACACAACGGAATAATCCGGAATGGCGCCAAGCTGCTTTACGCGTATGCGGAAGCCACGGTCCCGAAAGTGACCGTAACGACCCGCAAATCCTATGGTGGGGCATACTGTGTGATGAGTTCAAAGCACCTCCGGGGCGATATCAATTATGCATGGCCATGCGCCGAGATTGCGGTCATGGGTGCGAAGGGTGCGACCGAAATCCTGTATGCGAAGGAGATTGGGTCCGCGGGTGAAAAAGCTGCGGAGGTAACCCGCGAGAAGGAGCATGAGTATCAGGAGCGCTTTGCCAATCCTTTCGAAGCCGCGAAACGGGGATACATTGACGACATCATCCGTCCGATGCGCACCCGCCTGCGGATCTGCAAGGCCCTGTGTCTGCTTGAGAATAAGCAGGACAGCAATCCTCCGAAAAAGCACGGAAACATCCCACTATGATGCTTGCGAAAATCAACATCAGTTTTGAGAACGTCCTGGCTAACGATGGCATCACTGTGTCGATTGTCGGCATTGGCATTGTGTTTTTTGGGCTGGTTCTTACCAGTCTTTTCATTGCCAGTTTGCCTTGGCTGTTGGGAAAACTATACCCATGGATCTGCGCAAGGCTCGGAATTAAACCGTCCCCGCACGGACACGGGCATGCTTCGCATGGTGCTCCCAAGTCACCATCCATGCGTGAGTTGGATAAACCGGGTGAGGACGAT
>JAQVLM010000430.1 GCA_028704125.1 Opitutales bacterium | reverse complement strand
ACCCTGCCCTCAAGGTCCAGAATAACGATATCCGCATCCATCAACGCCTCATAGGCCACCCCACTCGGCTTGATGGCGAAACAACCCGCGTCCGGATCATACACGCTGACATTCCCGAAGGTCATGTCCACCAATCCGGATGACCCGAGACGCCGGTTCACATCCGCACAGGCCGCTCTGAGTGATGCGTATTTCATGCCCATCCTTTCATTCCGTAAGCGGCCTCGTTCCACCGCAGCACCTGCTTAAGCGAGAAAAGATCGGTCTGCTCATCAATCTTCACCATCTCGATGCCAGCCATTTCCGAGAAATCCTCAAGGTATTCCGGGGTTACGGTCAGGCTGAAGCCGGTGTGATGCGCCCCACCCGCAAGGATCCATGCGGCCGCTCCGGTCTTCAAATCCGGCATCACTTCCCAGAGCACGCGGGCCACCGGGAGCTTCGGCAAGGGATGTGCCGGTTGGACCGATCGCACCGTGTTGACCACCAATCGGAAGCGGTTCCCCATATCCACCAGCGACGCGTTCACCGCCGGGCCCTCCGCCCCATCAAAGACGAGACGAACCGGATCCGCCTTGCCACCAATTCCCAACGGATGGATCTCACAACTGGGTTTTCCCACCGCGATACTCGGACAAATCTCCAACATGTGGGAACCAAGACAACGCATTCCATCGGGAGCAAAATGGTAGGTATAGTCCTCCATGAAGCTCGTTCCACGGTCAATGCCCTTGGCCATCACCTTCATGGCACGCACCAATGCGGAATGCTTCCAATCCCCTTCCGCACCAAAACCGTAGCCTTTGTTCATGAGGCGTTGTACCGCCATTCCGGGCAATTGCTTCAAGCCGTGAAGGTCCTCAAAAGTATCCGTAAAGGCACCATATCCGCCCGCTTTCAAAAAGGATTCCAGCGCGAGCTCGATCCGGGCTTCCTCCCGCAGCGATCCATGCCGCGCGCCGCCCTTCCTCAGTTCCGGCACCATCGCGTAGCTCTGCTCATACTCCGCACAGAGCGCATCGATGTCGGAGTCCGCCACCTGATGCATGACCTGAATCAAGTCCCCGATCCCATGGGTGTTGACCGACACCCCAAGGCGCAACTGTGCCTCCACCTTGTCGCCTTCAGTCACCGCCACCTGACGCATGTTGTCGCCGAAGCGGACCACCTTGAGGCGCTGAAGATCGGCCCAGCCAGCCGCAGCCCTTGCCCATACACCGAGGCGTTCCTTCACCTCGGAGTCTTGCCAATGCCCGACCACCACCTTGCGGTTGATCCGCATGCGGGTCGCCATGTATCCGAACTCCCGATCCCCGTGTGCGGATTGGTTCAGGTTCATGAAGTCCATGTCGATGGTCGACCATGGAATGTCCCGGTTATACTGGGTGTGCAAGTGGCACAACGGCTTCTTCAACAGGGAAAGACCGCCAATCCACATCTTGGCTGGCGAAAACGTGTGCATCCAGCAGATCAGTCCGGCGCATTTGTCGTCCGCATTGGCCTCCGCACAAAGCTTGCGGATGGCATCCGGCCCAGTCAGCACCGACTTGAAAACCACACGCAACGGCATCACCGCATCACCATCCAGCGATGCCACGATTTCGCGCGAATGCGCATCCACAAGCTGGAGCACAGCTTCGCCGTAAAGGTGTTGGCTGCCGGTCACAAACCACAGCTCCATGGATTTGAGAGTGTCCTCTTTCATGATATTATTCCTGTTACATCCCGTTCCCAACGGGACCCTTCTCGATTGTTTGAAAACTTCAATGGCCTCAAAGCCGCTCATCCGGCGTTCTCAGCCTTGGAAAGCTGCTCCTCCCGGATCGCAAGCAACTCCTTCATGACATTGCCCATCGATTCGGTCGAACGCCCGCCGAAAGCATCGTGCAAACGCAGATACAAGGCATACAGGCGCTCATACACCGCATGCCGCCCCGAATGAGGCTTGTAGATACGTTCCTTCACGCCCGTCATCGCGGCCTGTGCCGATGCGAAACCCGAATGCCCTCCTTTATCGGCACCCGCCAAAACCGCTGCGGCAATCGCAGCGCCCAAAGCGCATGCCTGCCCGGAACGGGCCACCTGCATCACGCGCCCGGTTACATCGGCGTAGATTTGCATCAGCATGGGATCCTTCTCCGCAATGCCACCGCAACACACCACCCGATCGATGGGAACTCCGTTGGATGCCATCCAATCCATGATCACGCGCGCTCCGTAGGCGGTCGCCTCCACCAAGGCCCGGTAAATCTCGGCCTTCGTGGTGAGGAGCGTCTGCCCAAGGATCAGGCCAGTGAGCCGCTGGTCCACCAAAATCGTGCGGTTCCCATTGTTCCAATCGAGGGCCAGCAAACCGCTCACCCCGGGCTCCAACGACTCCACTTCGGCCCGCAGGGATTTGTGCAAGGCACCATCGCCCCCAAGGACAACCTCAACCCACCACTTGAACAAGTCGCCAACGGCACTCTGTCCGGCCTCGATCCCTTTGAATTCCGGAAGGATGGATCCGTCCACAATCCCGCAAATTCCCGGAATGTCGCAGCGCACCGCATCCATGGAGGCCACCGTGCAGTCACAGGTCGAAGTGCCGATCGCTTTGACCAGAACCCCTTCCTTCACCCCACTGCCGATCGCGCCATAATGCACATCAAATTGGCCGATCGCGATCGGGATGCCTTCATTCAGGCCCAGCTTACCGGCCCATTCCGGGCATAGTTGACCCGCCGCATGGTTCGCATCCCACGCCTTCTCGTAAAGATGATCCCGCAGCTCCGCCAAGGCCGGATCCAGCATCGCCAGGAACTCCTTATCCGGCAAACCACCCCACTCATCCGAATAGAAGGCCTTATGCCCAGCGGCGCACACGCCACGCCGGATCGCCGACGGATCCGTGACACCGGCCAACACCGATGGAATCCAATCCGCAATCTCCACCCACGATGCCGCGGCACGAAAGACCTCCGGTGATTCATTCAGGCAATGCCATAGCTTGCTCCACCACCATTCCGACGAATACGTTCCACCGCATTTCGCCACATACTGGGGACGGTGTTCCCGCGCCAAACCGGTGATCCTTGCCGCTTCCTCATGGGACGTGTGGTCCTTCCACAGCCAGCACTCCGCCGCCGGATTGCCACGCCATCTCGGCTGCATCGCCAAGGCCCGGTTCAACGGATCAACCGGCATCGGAGACGATCCGGTCGTGTCAACCCCGATTCCGATCACCTCTTTTGGATCAAACCCGGA
>JAQVLM010000429.1 GCA_028704125.1 Opitutales bacterium | reverse complement strand
TTTCTGCACGATTCCACGAAGTTGATCCTGGGATTGTTGATGATCCTCGGTCGACTCGAGCTTTACGCTGTGCTGGTTTTGTTTTTTCCTTCGCTCTGGAAGCGCTTCAGCTGATGAAGCTCTCTGTGGATTGAACGAAAGGAATGGGTTTTTGCCGGGTTCCGGATCAGCCGGTTTGGGAAAGTCCGGATGCGTAGGATTCCGCGAAGTAAGTGAGGATCATGTCGGCTCCCGCCCGCTTGATCGCCAGAAGGCTCTCGTCGCGTGTTTTGATGAGGTCGAGCCAACCCATTTTGGCAGCCGCATGGATCTGGGCGTATTCTCCGGATACTTGATAGGCGGCGAGTGGTAGAAGTGTGGCGTCCCGCACCTCCCGGATGATGTCAAGGTAGGGTCCGGCCGGTTTCACCATAAGGGCATCGGCTCCTTGTTCTACGTCGAGGAGGGCTTCCCGAATGGCCTCGCGCCGGTTGGCCGGGTCCATTTGGTAAGTGGATTTGTCGAGCAGTCGGGTTCCGGCGCTCCGGGCGCTTCCGACCGCATCACGGAACGGTCCGTAGTAGGCGGAAGCGTATTTGACCGCATAGGAAAGGATCGAGGTGTTGACCAGTCCAGCATCGTCGAGTCCATCGCGGATGGCACCAATCCGACCATCCATCATGTCGGAAGGGGCGACCCAGTCCACACCAGCCTCCGCGAGGATGCGTGCCATGACGGCCAGTGTTTCGACCGTGCGGTCGTTCATCACGCGGGTTCCCTCGGGATTGAGAATGCCATCGTGCCCATGGGTGGTGTAAGGATCGAGGGCGACATCTGCTATCACCGATAGCTCCGGGCACGAGGATTTGAGTGCGCGGATGGTGCGGATAACCAGGTTCTTAGGGTTGAGGGATTCGGACCCCTCGGCGTCTTTCAAGGATGATTCGACGCAAGGAAACAGTGCCACTGCCCGGATTCCAAGCTCGAGAAGGGCTTGGCCTCTTTCACAGATCCTGTCGATGGTGAGCCGTTCAACACCCGGCATGGAGTCAATCGCTTCAGTTTTACCGGTTCCGTCGATGACGAAGAGGGGCTGAATGAGATCGGAAGCATCCACATGGTTTTCCCGAACCAGTGCGCGGATGGATGCATCTTTGCGTAAGCGTCTTGGGCGTTGCCGGATTCTCATGAGCTGGATGGGGTTCGAAAAAAAAGCCCCGTCTGTCCGTTTGAATCGGCGAGACGGGGCGAAAAACGGAATGCTCCGGAAGGCCGGTGATCAGCTCTTGGCCTGAATCACTTCTGCCGGCGCTTGGACAAGCTCGACCAAAACGCCCTCCGAGCAGATTGGAAACTCTTCATTTCCTTTCGGGTGGATGAAGCACACATCAAAGCCGCTTGCTCCCTTGCGGATGCCGCCTGGAGTGAAGCGAACCCCCTTGGCCGTAAGCCATTCAACGGCTGCGGCAAGGTTGTCGACCCAGAGTCCGATGTGGTTGAGGGCGGGTTCATGCACCTTCGGCTTCTTTTCGATATCGAGTGGCTGCATGAGGTCGATCTCAACGGCGTGCGGACCCTTGCCCATGGTGAGGATATCCTCATCCACGTTTTCCCGTTCACTCTTGAACGTGCCGGTTTTGGCAACTCCAAGGATGTCGCACCAGAAGCGGGTGAGTTTGTCTTTGCTCTCGCCTCCGACAGCTACCTGCTGGATGCCGAGAATCTTGAAAGGCCTGGAATTTTCCATGGGTGTAATCAAATGTGGGTCTTGAAATGATCTCAAGCCGAAAAAAGGACCTTAGCGGTTACGCCATTTGCGTTCGTTATTCGTATAGTAGTCCTTGAGGACATACCATGCGAGTTTCTTCTCGCCCTTCTCTGAAAGGAGGCCTTTGCGGTTGTAGAAGTCTTGGATTTCCGGCAAGGGGCGGCGCGGGGAACGGAAATCGAAGAGGATCCACGGAGACATGCCCCGGAGTCCATCGATTTTGTCGAGCATCGGAAGTGTCTGCTGGTAGAGCTCATGCTGGAATTCCTCGGTCCACCGGTCGAGATGGTCGCCGTGCATGCCGAATTTTGCGCCCCCGCCGAATTCGCTGATGAACACCGGTTTGTCGTAGGGGATATGCCACTTGACCTCGGAGCAGTGTTCCGGCAGGCCGGAGTACCAGCCGACATATTGGTTGAAGCTCACGATGTCCGTGTGGTCGGCAAACGGGTCTTCGACGATAAGCCGATTGGAGTCATCCGGATCGCGATGGTATTCCATTGCGGCACTGATGAGCCGGGTCGGATCGGCGGCGCGGGTGTCCTCCACAAGCTTGAGGAGAAACTCGTTCCTGCTTTCGCTCACGGGGGTCTCATTTGCCATGGACCAAATGATGACCGAGGCGCGGTTACGATCCCGGTGGATGAGTTCGCGCAGCTGCTTTCTCGCGTTTCCGAGGGTCGATGGATTATCCCACTGGATGGTCCAGTAGACCGGAATCTCTTCCCAGACCATGATCCCCATTTCGTCGGCAACCCGTGCCATGTGCTCGTTGTGGGGGTAGTGGGCGAGCCGGACCATATTGCAGCCCAGTTCCTTTGCGGCAGAGAGAAGGGCTTCGGCGTCCTCCCGGGAATGGGCGCGCGCCTGCGTGAGCGGGCTTTCCTCATGGATGCTGATGCCTCTGAGGAATACCGGCCTGCCGTTGAGCAGGATGTCCTGACCTTCCGTTGTAATGGTCCGGAATCCGATCTGATCGGTCAGGTGATCGTCACCGTAGGCGAGGGCCACGTCGTAAAGCTTGGGCGATGTGGTTGACCACATGTAGATGCGGCGGGCCTGCGCTTCGGCTACGATGTACCCTTGTTCATCCGCTTGAAAGTCCTGGTCGATTCCCATTTCCGGGATCACCAGTTTGAGCTGTTTGTCGGTGGACGGGTTATCAATCCATGCCTCCAGGATCACGGTGTCGCGTGTGCCGGGCTTCAGGTTCAAAGTGAAACTGTGAATGAAGCTTTGTGGTACGAAGACAACGCGGACGTCACGTGTGAGTCCACCGTAATTCCACCAATCGGTGTTGAGGGTGGGGACTCCCTCTCGGAGTCGTTTGTTATCCACTTTGACGACGAGGGATTGGGTGCCTTCGCGGAGAAGATCCGTGATTTCGAATTGGAACGGGGTGAATCCTCCGACATGGCTGCCGAGCTTTTTGCCGTTCAGGTAAGCGTGCGCTTCGTAGTTGGCTGCGCCAAATACGAGAAAGGCCCGCATCCCTTCCGGCGGGTCACAC
>JAQVLM010000428.1 GCA_028704125.1 Opitutales bacterium | reverse complement strand
TCCACCCCTCGTATGCTGGACTCATCACGTAAGGTGGACGTTTCACAAACGGATACGTGACATTGGTATATATCGGAATTCCGTAACCTTTCATCTGCCAGTTTGAAGGAACCGCTATATCGTCCCAATAGCTCACATCAAATCCTGGATCATGGAAGTCCTTTGGACGCAAATCGGGAGACTTGACCCAGTTGAACTTCCACAGTCCATTCAAACTCTGGAAGAAAGGAGACTCCTCTGGATAATCCGCTAGGGCTTGGTCAATAGATCCATATGGAACATAATAACTGTGTGGTGGCTCCTTATTGAGCCCAGTAATCTGCTCGTTCTCCCAATCGTGCTGCTGTTGGGCGGATGCCACGCATGAGAGACTCCAGATCAATACCGACAAAAACAAGCTGCCTCTAATCTTCATTGCAAACCTCCCTATTTCCATTGATTGATGATACCATTGATCACGCTTTCGCGAAAACATCCTCTGTTCTATTGCGGCTGGTCCGTGATGACTTCAATCTCAGCATACCCAGCCTCTTCGTCGCCAGCGGTGTTCCCCAGCATAGACAACCGGATAAAACGAGCCAACACTGGACAAAACCTGTTTATCTGCCATACGGGATTGTTCCTGATGTTGGAGAACTCTCCTTCGTTCACCATTTTCCAGTTTTCCGCGTCTTCTGAAACATGAACCCGGTATTTCGTGATGATCCCGCGACTCCACTTGTTCTGATCCGGAAGATACCGGAATCCTGAGAGGTTCAGCGTTTGACCCAGATCAATCGTAAGATTTGGATTCTGCCCATCCACACCACCCTGGTGCCACGCGGTAAGCGGGTTACCATCCAGGACAGCGGAGGCGGATGTGTCGTCAATACCAACCAATTTCCAGAGCCTTTTCGAGCCGTCGAAGCGCTCCTGTCCGACCGCGCTGCTTTTGCCCGAATCCGGATCATGCGCGATCGCCCGGATCGTCACTCTCCCGTCTAATACAAATGGACCGTCATATCGAAACGAATCTGTCGTCGGTTCACTCCCATCCGTCGTGTAGAATAGTATCGGGCCAATGTCAGTTGTCGAAATCGCAACCTCCCCCTGCTGACTTCTGAATATGGAAGGAACATCCAAGATAAGGGGGGCATTGAACACCCCAACCTCGGAGATCAAAGGGCAAGCTTTTGCATCGGTGATGCTGAATCGTATCTTTGTCGCTTCTATGCTTGAAAAGCGGAGAATCCGCTTGTATCCGATCGTGGTTCCTTTCGCCACAGAGACCCACGCTCCGTCTACAAAAGCCTCCAAAGTGAATGATCTCACCCGCTGCCCCAACCGGATATACTCCTGCGCCAGAAAGCGGTTAATCCGGGTTGGCTTATCGAACTTGAGAACCAATGAAGCCGTTTTGACGCCATCATCCGTCGCCCAGTAGGTCTCCTTATCGCCGTCCACGGCATTGGCCGAACCGTAGATTTCCAAGCCACCGCGCACATTGGAGGCATCGGAGCCAACCCTCAAAACAAGATTCTCGGCAAATGCTTCATGGACTGCCCTGCCAAAGGCCAACAACACGGATTCATCCTTTGAATGAATCCGACCATCGGGCATGATGGGAAGGTTCAGAAGCAACGTTGCATTCCGACCGATTGAATGATAATAAGTATCCAGCAACTGCGGCACTGTTTTGACTTTTGTGTCTTCGATCGGATGATAAAACCATTCCGGCCGAATCGAGGTGTTGACCTCTGCCGGCACCCACGCGTCACCGCTCTCGAGCCCGTAATGGAGCATTCGCCACTCGACCTCGCCGACTGCGTTTAGGAGACTCCAATTCGGATCCCCGACATAGCCTTCCTCGGTTCCCACCCAACGCAGGTCCGCCCTATCCCCACCATCATTCCATATCACGATGTCGGGTTGCAATTCCCGGACCAGCTTGTAGGTGTTCTTCCAATCATAGTAGGTCGTGCGGTCGATATTCCGGGTTTCATATGCCCCTCCATAGTATCCATCACCTCCATGGGCACCATCAAACCAAACCTCAAAAACCGGCCCATAGTTGCTGAGAAGCTCGGTCAGTTGTTTGCGAAAAAAAGTGATGTACTCCGGCCTCCCGAACTCCAGGTGATTCCGATCCCACGGTGACAGATAGACCCCGAATTTCAATCCATACTCCCGACAGGCTTCAGCCAACTCCCGAACCACATCCCCTTTGCCACCTTTCCATGGAGCATTCTTAACCGAATACTCCGTGTGGGCCGAGGGCCAGAGGCAAAAACCGCAGTGATGTTTGGCCGTAAGGATGATTCCTTTCATCCCTGCTTCCTTGCATATCCTCGCCCATTCGCGACAATCCAAATCCTTTGGATCAAAGAGCTCCACATCCTCATCTCCAAATCCCCACGACTGGTCAGTGTAGGTATTCAGGGAGAAATGAATGAATGCGTAATACTCCATCTCCTGCCAACGCAATTGGAGCTTTGATGGTGTCGGTCCACAAGGTTCGGGAATAATAATCGGGTTTTCACCGGACACGAACCAACCCACCAGAGCCAGTCCGAAAATCCCAGTCCGGATCGCCGTCGGTAGCAAACCCGAAAACAGGCATCCCAAGGCCCTCATTGCATGAACCAGCATTCGCAGAATCATAAGTGTATCGTGCTTAGGGGAAGGCAACGGGCAAAGATGACCACCGATCCCTTGCTGTCCGTATCAGGACCAACCGGTTGATCTCTCTTCATCCAATAGCGCCCAAAGGCTGCCTGTGTTCGGTTCAGTCAACCCGTTCGCAAACGATTAGGACCACATCATTTTTGAGAAGCGGGAACGTCGTGTTCAATACCCCGTCATCCTCAATGTGGATGGTTTCCTGCACATACGGGGAACCTGAACCTGCGAGTTTCAGCGTCTTTACCTGATCCCGGGTCAATTGCTGAGGCGCTCCCATATCCAAGTAAGCCGTATAGGCATCATTTGAACGGTATCCCACCTTGTAGGCGTTCATCCTATACTTTCCAGCTGCAAGATTCTCCACATATAGCCGCACCGAACCCGCCGGAGTCGAAGGTAGATCCGTGTTGAAAAAGCTCTGGTTGTTCACCTGATCACCGGGCCGGACCAAAGTGAAATCCCAACACAACACCTGGAGCCCACCCTGCTCATCCTTACAGACCCAAGAGGATCTATCACTGTTTTCCAATTCGATCGGCCCGAGCTGATTGAAAAACTTGTAGGCAAAATAGGCGGGTTTGTGAATACCCTGATAGTTGGT
>JAQVLM010000427.1 GCA_028704125.1 Opitutales bacterium | reverse complement strand
TTCAAAACAGGCCGATGGCAGCCGTTTTTCTCTTGAGCTGTGCGGACGTCCCTGGATGAAGGTGGCCTGGAGTCTGGCTGCGGTCTACAACGCCCGGAATGCGGCGATGGCGGCCCTCGCTACGGCGTTGCAGCGGAATCCCCGGGATCCGGGCTCGGTTGAGGTGAGCGGATTCGAGGCGTTCGAAGGGGTTCGGAGGCGTCAACAGATTCGCTTGAAGCGGGAATCCCTGTTGGTGATTGAGGATTTTGGGCATCACCCCACTGCGGTGAAGGAGACCCTGCGGAGCCTGAAAAACCGTTTTCCGGATCATGCGCTGTGGGCTTGTTTTGAACCGAGGTCCAACACCGCCACGATGCCTGTATTTGAGCGGGAATGGATCGCATCACTCAGTTTGTCCAACCGTTGTTGGATTGGCCCGGTTCATCGGGCCAATTTGATCCCGCATGAGCGGCGTCTGGACACGGCCCGGGTAGCGGAATCGCTGGTAAGGGATCACGGGGTCGGGGCATCGGCGCACACTGTGCTGGAGGATATGGAGTCGAACCTTTATGCCAGATTGGATGCCGACTCGACGCCAAAACTGGTGGTGTTCTTCACCAACGGTTCATTCGGCGGGTTGATCGATCGGGTGGTCGCCCGGTATTGAAATCGGATCCTGGCCTGGCTGGTACTGAATGGAAAGAAAATGCTTTCCGGGGGTCGCCTCAGCCCGTTGAACCAGGAAGGATCGAAGAGGTTTCCTGTTGCTGGAATGGCGGTAGGGGTGGCATCGGGTAGGTGCCCTCGGGTGCCCGCCGGAACTCTCCTTCAGGCAGTGGCACAACCGACCTGCGGATGGGGGCGGCGGGCGGAAGAATGGTCACGGGCTTGTCGGCTGTTTTTTCCACGAATGCACCCTGAATCTGTTGGGAAAGGGTCCAGATAACCGGGATCTCGACCAGATGGGGTCGGATCCTCAGAGGATTGGGGGCCAGCGAGCCGCTTGGGAGGCGGGAGGGGGAATGCCCGAATGCGCTGGCGGGGAAATACATCACCTGTTTGCTCAGGCTTTCGGCGTTTGCCACGATTGTAGGGGCCACGCTCAAGAGGAGCTCCCGCACCAGATTGGAGTTGTTCATGACTGCATCCCGGTCAAAAATCCCATCCCGAATCGGGTTTTTGAATCTGGATTTGTCCACCAGGGTCATCCAAATATCGCTTTTGCCGAGGATGATCGCGAGGGGCTTGCGGATTTCGTCATTGACGGAAAGCCGGAGGGTTTTCCGGATACGGATTTCCATTTCGGCCAGGAGGACATCCTGTTGGTCGATGCGGCCCGGATGCTTGAGTTGGGGATCCGGATGAAACTGGAGCCTTTGTCGGAAGGCAGGAAGCGTGGTGGGATCCACCAGGAAGAACAATGCCGCCGCTGCCGCAGTATGAAGCGATCCGGGCGAAGTGCTGATGTCGATGCCCGGCTCAAAATGCTCGCCCGCATTGTCATAGAAGATCAGGTTGCACATGCCCTGATGGGTCTTGGAGCGAACCAGCGAGTAGACAAAGGGCCGCGGATAAGAAACCACCCGGCCATTTCTCCGGATCCGCAGATACATCCTGCCGTCCAGTTGAGTCTTCAAAAGAGCTGCCTGCTCTATGCTGCCTCCCCCGAACAGGCAGTTTTTCATATCATTGAGCGGTGCATTGCCTGCGGGATCCGCATCTTTGAGCACCATTCCGTAGTTTTGAAACAGACTGTGCTGAAGGCTGTTGATGAGTGCGCTCAGGTAGTTGGATTTGCCCGACCCCGGAGCTCCCACGATCGAGAGGATGAACTGGGGCAGTTCGAGAAAGCCTTGAGGTAGGCGGAAATGGACATACGGGTCCGCTATTTCCGAGCAGATTCTGTCGTAGGCATCCAATACGCATCCCTGATCGTCGAATCGGGTCGCGTGAAAACGGAGCCTTTCGTTCTCACCGAGTATGGGATCGCCGGTCAGACGGCTGTCGGCCGCGACATGCAGGATATCCCCATAGTCAAAGCTTTCCCAACAGTACGGCGAGATGAGTGGGCCGTGCATGCCCTGCTTCATTCCCGGGAGGGTATCCGGGGTAATGGTGCCCACTTCTTCTCCTGCAGTGTGGGTCCCTGTGCTAAGGGGATTCATTTTACTGAAGCTTTACGTATTCAGTGGCATGATGCAAACTCCAAAACAAGATCAAGCCAAAGATGGGATTGCCGGTCCGGATCAAAGCGCCCCTGGGCAAATGCTCTGCAACTGGAGGCGACGTCTTGCGGAAATTTCCCGCCCCCGAGCCATTCCTCGATGGCGCTTAAGAGCGCTGCTGAATCGCCTCGCGGGATCAGGACACCGGTTGTTCCATCGATAAAGCATTCCTTTACCCCTGCCTCATCGTAGGCCACCACGGGCAGGCCGTGATACTGGGCTTCCACCAGAAAGTTCGGGAGGGATTCCTCAAGCGAGGCGGAGACCGCCAAATCCGCTCCACAATAGAATGGAGAAACGTTGCTTCGATGACCCCAAAAGCGGGCTATAACATGAGACGGGAGTGTTTTTGCGAGGCCCTGGCAATGCTTCATCCGCGTCCCTTCACCCACAAACCAGACTTCCACTTGCCGCTGCGGATCCAGGTTGTGCAGGGCTTTGAGCAGGCCCTCCTGGTTTTTTCCCGGAACAAACGACGACACGCATAGGATGACGGGTCGGTCCGTGCTGCATCCCGCCTCACTCCGGATCGTGGCGCGTTGGCGTTCATGTTCATCCGGCGTTGGCAAGGGTCCTTTGAGAAAGGGGTTGTAGACGAGGGAGACTCTGGATGGGTCAATACCCATTGCCTTTGTCCGTGTTGCCGCCCACTCGCTGTTGACGATGATCTTCCCTGCCTGCATGAGGCTTCTCCTGTATTTCACAGGAATACGGCGCCCGGTCCTCAGGCTCGCGATCACCGGAATCTCCGGGAATTGGTAGCGGATGGCGTTTCCCATGCAGTTGGCGACCCGGCCCATCAGGATGATCACATCCGGTTTCTCCTGCCGGATGGCCGCACGCCAACCGGGAGCCCAGAAGTTGATTCCGCTTTGGAAGGGTTGTAGTGAGCGGACCTCTACGGGCGGGCGGGTGATCGTTGCAGCCAGTCTTCCTCCGGGACGGTTCGTCAGGATAACCGATGAGTGCCCGTGATCGCAGGCCCATTGGCTTTGGTGAATCGTGTGGGCTTCTGTGCCCCCGACCCTAAGGTAGTCCTGATAGAATAACAGCTTCAATGCC
>JAQVLM010000033.1 GCA_028704125.1 Opitutales bacterium | reverse complement strand
CTCCAGGGCAACCTTGGCTTTGAACTCGGCACTGAATGAGCGGCGTTTCTTGGACATGCTTTTTTCTCCTTTTTGGTAGTCTGTTCATAGCTTGCCCTCCTGTCCAGTTTTCCGGGGCCACTTCATGTTGCATGGTAATGGCTTCCACACGATTCAGTTTCGGAGCAACGCAGCCGAAGATCACCCTGTCCGATGAAGGGATGCGGATCGATCTCCCCATCCCCCTTCTCCGGGGAAATCGGATGGCATCGATTCTCAGCCACGCAGAGCCGGTGGATATCCGCCATCTGGATCAGGGTGCCATCATGCGGGATTCCGGTTTTATCTCGGGAGCCTTGTGCATTCCCGACCCCTACCCCCTACCGGAGATCACCCGTCAAATCTACGAAACCCTTATACGCTCCACTCAGGGCTACGCATTCGCACGGATATGGAACTACGTGCCTCACATCAACAACCATGCCGGCGACCTCGAAGCCTACCGCGCATTCTGCAAAGGACGCAGCGAAGCATTTGCCAACCACCAGCTCCCCATGCCGGCGGCATCTGCGGTCGGCATCCAATACCCCGCGCTGATTGTCGCATTTGTCGCAACCCGTCATCCAGTCCATCACATTGAAAACCCGGAGCAGGTCCCTGCCTACTGTTACCCTCAAACCTACGGGCCACGCCCACCCTCGTTCTCCAGAGCCAGCGTGACAAATCCGGGGATCGGCAGCCGGCACGCCTTTGTATCAGGAACCGCCGCAATCAAAGGACACGCCAGTGTCTTTCCCGATTCCCTGCGCGACCAGGTGGAGGTCACGCTGGACAACCTCCACATCATGGGTCGGGAAATTGCCAAGGTTCGGGACGAGGTACCCAACGGCAACAATCCCTTTCTGACCGATACCACCCTATACCTGCGAAACCCGGATCACCTGCCTGAGCTTCTCGCGATTCTCGAATCCGGAAATCTCCTTACAAACAATCACCGGATCGTCCAAGCTGACATTTGCCGATCGGAACTCCTGATCGAAATCGAAACGCAGGACAACGGGGACTCCCTGTCCGGACAGTAGTCGCATATGCGACGATCCCTGACCAACCAAGATGCGTTCAGGGACCAGCCATACTTCGGAAATGCCAGCGAATCAGAAGATACCGCGACCCTCCGAGAGCACATCGTCATAGAATACGATCGTTTGCTTCACGAACCGGCTTGACCAGAACACCCAACGATCCAATTCCAGTGACGGCGTCTCATGTTTTGGAGGGTAGCCGCGGGTCATGATCACCTCGTCCCGGGTCATCCCCAGACGTAATACCCCATTGCGGATTTCCGTCGCACGCTTCTCTCCGTATGCCTCAATGCGCGTGGGTTGATCCGACAGCATCAAAGATGCGAAATCCTCTATGGAACCATGTGTGTAGTCCCGGTCGTTGGTCACCTTGATGCGGGCGCCTCCCATGTCCAGAATCATTTCGTCCGGGGCAAAACTGACGAGCTTAACCTTTGTGTTAATGGGCATCATTGCTCCCCTCCGGTAGTTGGTGCTACGGTAAAGGCCACGCTCATAACACAAAGTAAAACGGGTATAGTATTCACCCCCAACCTGCGGTTGAATAAAAGGCGGAATCACGTCGCGTTTGTCGATCTCACTGACATCGGGAGCTACGGTCGCACTTGCTACCGGAACCATGTCATCGGGAGCCACATCGGCGGCGGCATTGCAGGCTTCCGCCGGCTCCATCGCCTGAATCATAGACTGGATCACCCGCTCGGATACGCCTCCCTGCTTGAGCGACACCAAGCTCTCCACATCAAGTGTGAAATCACACTCATCCCGTTCGATCGCCAGAACAATCGTATCCTCCGACAGCCCTGCCTCCATCATTTTGACCACACTCTCATTGGTCAACACGCCAAACAACGGTGCACCCAAAAGCAGTGCGAACACCCCTATTACTCTCATTGTAATTTTCATCATATTCGATCCATTCACTTTTTCGAAAAAAACTTTCAACACTTATATCAGGAAAATACCGGATCAGAATTCAAACCCTGAAGGCCCACACCCATTATTGCGAAAACCTCTGGAGAAGACCGCGCCCCATCCCACCTTCACACCGACTCAACAAAAGACCTCAGGCCAGCCAGCCTAATTTCCATATCCTTCCCAAGCATTCCGTCAAAAAACAATCCCAAAATCCGACCGGTCGGGTAGTCGAGCGGACCGCTGGTTGCCCAAAGGACTTTGCAGCTATCCGCACCAAGCCCCTCAACGCTCCACTCCATAACCGCATCCATCGGGCTGGGGGCGATGTATCGCAAAACCGCCCGGATAGACGATGGTTTTTGCAGATCCGTCAGAATGAGTTTGCCTTCACCTGCCTCCCTCCCACGCCACACCAGCGCATGCCCCAATGCCCCCGGGGTTCCATCCGTGCGCATCTCAACTGTCGAATCGTTTTTGATTGCCTCAAAACGGCTGTCCCATTCGGCCCTGCGCGAGTAGTCTGTCAGAATGGTGAATACGGCATCCGCCGACGCATCGATCTCTATGCTGCGTTCCACCTTATAGCTCTTCGGAAGAAAAACCGATCCGACAAAAACCAAACCAAACAAGGAAAACAAAACGATTAGGATGATGTTGACGATTTTCATGACTGGCTATGTGCGGACTCAAGACGATCCATCCTCAGGAAAACAACCCCGTTTTCCCAACAGGACACGGATTGAGCCTACAGGTTGAGAAGCCCCACACAAGTTAAAACCTCTGCTTGAAGACGAAGACTATTCCTTTCCCCATAGTTATGATCAACCCTCTTTCAAGCACGCTCACACAGAATGATTGTTCTGTTTTTTAATACATCTATTAAATGTCTTGTATTTATCTAATATTGATTTTCACTATTTATACAGAGCATTATAATGAATTCATTTCCGATAATCTCTATCCGAAACCAAGACATCCACACCATTGCTTCAAGAATGGCACCGACCTCAGCAAATACTACTCCAAGGCAAACCGTACTATCACCCGTTTTTGCGCAGGATTTGAGCCTCCACATCAAAGCCACCGACATCCAGTCTGCTTTTCCGCTCCAACGCAAAGCCCAATCCCGAGGCGAAACGCGTGCAACGTTTGGGCTGAGGGCAAACCCAAACCACCTTTCCACCTGTTTTCAAACTGCCAGCCGCCATAGCCAGAAAAGACTCCAGGAGACGCACGACGTCATCCACCCGGGCGCGTTTACCGAAAGGCGGGTTTGTAATAATCAAGTCCAGATCACCGCTAGTCCATTCATCGACAGCGCACTGCCGCAACTCATGAAGCGTAACCTTTGCGGCCCGTGCGTTTTTTCGGGCCGCGTCCAAGGCCTCTCCGGAAATGTCGCCTCCAAGCAACCGGGCACCTGGAAAACGCAAACCACATTCGATCAATTCCATTCCAGACCCACAGAACGGGTCGAGCACAGAGGAACCATCCGGAAGCCGTCCCGCCCACTCCGCAAGAAATGCAGCGACCGTTGGTTTTGAAGCGGCGGGCAACAACGCCTCCCGGTATCCAAATCGCCGATCCCACTGACGACGATCCAATCGCAAACAGGGGACATAGCCGCGGGAGGTCTCACGGAACACAAACACCCAGTCCTCCGTCCGCGGATCGTTGACCCATGGATCATCCATCCCATTTGCAACCGTCGCCGACTTCAAGCGTTCCTCAAGTGCGCGTGCCACCGCAACCAGCATCCGGGCCGGAATCCGGGTATCGCCTTCCACCCTCACCGCAAACCTTCGGGCACCATCGGTGCAAGAATCCACAATACCGGCCAATCCGGCATCCATCACCGCCTGAGCCCAAGACGGGGCGGGAGAATCCAGCGTAATCCGATCGCGCATCTGAATCGGCTGAAAGCGCATCTGTTCGAACAAACGCACCCGATCCACCCAGTCCCAAGTCCATGAATCTCCGGGCCGGACCTCTACTTCTCCCAGCATTGTGTGGCTCTTCACGCTTCTGACGCTTGCGCCACACTCACGCATCATGACGGCTGCCAAAGTGTCCTCCAAACCCGACACACACTCCAGCATCAACCCAACGCCAGATGGAATTGCAAGTTCTCCAAACGACACACGACCTCTCCCCTGCTCACGGCGCCGTAGCCGTGCGTGGGCGGTATCCTGCATTTTCCGGACAAATGGGGACACCGGTGCATCCGGCGATAGTCCGCCATCCAGCTTGGCAAGCGATTCCGCACCGCCACAAGCCCCCAACGCACCAAGCTTATGACCCAACAGATTACCGGGGACCTCAAGGTGCTCAAGCAAGCGCGCCTCCAGCAATCGATGCGGCTCCTCCATGCGGGACAAGACCCGTAACACCTCCTTGTGCGCTCCGAGCGGCAAGCGCTCATCCCACCGCAGGTAGTAATCCGCGACATCCCGCAGCCAGGATCCGATATCCTCACGGGAATCCGATTGGCGCCTCTCGCGCTCCCACCACGCCCCCAGATCTTCGGCAGAGCCATCATCGGGAACGGGAAATCCACTGTGTCGCTTACTATCCACGATCACACACTGAGCAGACCGAACTTCGGTTTCAATCCAAATACCCATTGCGGAACAGCTTGCCAATTGAACAAACCACGGCTTATTCGGGAATCGGCATTCATTGCGCATTCTCAATCCGAAAACTCCCGATATGGAACTCACGCTCACCACGCCAGCCCTGATGTTCTCGACCCTGTCGCTGCTCTTGCTGGCCTACACCAATCGCTTTCTCGGTCTGGCATCCAGGATCCGGTCGCTTCACGACCACTATATCCGGAATCCCGATGCCGTGCTGTTCGCACAAATTTCGAGCCTCCGCAAAAGGGTGCACCTGATCCGGGACATGCAAGCAGCCGGTATTGTGAGCCTGTTTCTGTGTGTTGCCTGCATGCTGCTGCTGTTTGTGGGGCAGGTCATGATTGCCCAATGGGTCTTTGGATTCAGTCTTCTGATGCTCCTGATCTCACTCGCGATCTCGTTTTGGGAAATCAATATATCCGTGGACGCCCTGAACCTGCACCTCAAGGATATCGAATCCAATCCGGGTTCAAACAGAGAGCAACCCCAAAACCTGCCCGAAAACGTGGATGAGGAATAGAGGCATCCGCCCGAAGCATCCCAGATTCAATCAATCGAATCTCTTTGCTGCTCCATCCAGACTGAATCGACACAAAGTTTGACGATCACCGATTGAACCCTACACTGTTCCACGTTTTCAAACCGTTAAGCTGTTCCAACCCATGACTCACAAAAACAAGATTTCAGTCTTCACTACCACCGCCGCTCTAGCCACGGTTCTGCTGATGGGTGGGTGCATGACGCATCCCGTGTCCGCCCCACGGACCAGCCTGGCCGACGAACAAACCCGGTTCGAACAAATCCAACCCCACGGCAACAGTCTGGACAAATTGTATGCGGATCAGGCTGAACTTGGGCGCACCGGCAACATCATCATGGACGGCAGCAATCCTCTCGTTCAAGTGATCGGGCTCGCTGAAGGAAAATCCTTTGCAATCGCCGTACGGGTGCCAGAAGGCGCCGGACAATTTGTGATCCGCTCCTTCCTGCGACCCGGCACTCAAGCTGAAGGTCCTTCTGTATTCTATCCGCAAGTCATCGCTTTGGATGGCCAGGGCAAACGCTTGGCCATGCCCACCGAACCCATCCTGCGCTACGAAAAAGCCCGGCTTCTCTACAATGATCCAGCCTGCTTCATGATCAAAGCGATGCTTCCAGTAGGAACAGATCGACTCGCCATTCTCACCGATTTCGAAATCGCATCGAGGGGAGGCATGCTTGCCGACACCTACACAGCAGTCTTTGATGCAATGAGCCGCGAGTATGGGGACCCCAGCCCTGAACCTACTCCCGATCAGAAGCTTGAGCGGATCCAACCCAGCCCGACCGGATCCATCTCACTCCGTTTTGACCCCTGATCCAAACGGTGTTCAACCCCGCCATTTCCACTTGGACCTGACGATGAAAACACTCCCGACTGGTGCCTTTTATCCGGCATCTCAATCGTTTGCTATTATTCTATCAAAACAACAGGCACAGCATCCAATTGACCGCCCCTCCTTGACTCGAATTCAATCCCGAACACGATTTGCTGCTGAATACGTTGTATTTATTCCGGCACAACCCCGCACTTTGTCCCCATCCGGAAGCTCGCACCGATAACCTTGGCTCCATTGGACTCTCCCAGTAAGCCACCGCGCTAATAATTGAATCTCACAGCAACCCAAGACACTTCATCATGATACAAGAACTCAAAACTCATCCGGGCGCCGTGTTGTTGGCCGTGCTATTGATCGCACTGCCCTTCCAGTCACAGGCGCTGATACCCCCCGAATATGTGATCCACGAGGCAAAGGAGGGAGCCTTCCCTCTCGTTGCGGCAGGACAGGCTGCGATCGTGCAAGTGTCTCCCGAAGACCAACCCGGTGTCCTGCGTGCCGCGAACGATTTCCGTCAGGATGTGGAAAGGGTAACCGGAGTCATGCCGGCCCTTCACGATACGGATGAACCCATCGCGGCAGATCACATCGTCATCGTCGGTACCCTCGGGCACAACCCGCTGATCGAACGGATGATCAACGATGGAACCCTCAACGTCGATCCCATCCGGGGAAAATGGGAAGCCTTTCTCCATCAGGTGGTCGACGATCCGATTCCCGGCATCCGGCGCGCATTGGTGGTGGTCGGAAATGACCGGAGGGGCACGATGTATGGACTCTACACTTTGTCCGAGGAAATGGGGGTTTCTCCATGGTATTGGTGGGCGGATGTTCCGGTGAAACATCAGGATGAAATCCATGTGGTGCCGACCCGCAGAGTCGACGCGCCAACCGTTCAATACCGCGGGATCTTTCTCAACGATGAGGCGCCCGCTCTCACCGGATGGGTTCATGAAAAGTTTGGCAACTACAACCACGAGTTCTACCAACACGTCTTCGAATTGATCCTTCGCCTGCGTGGCAACTTCCTGTGGCCCGCAATGTGGAGCAATGCATTTTGGGATGATGACCCACTCAATGGTCCCACCGCCCACGAATACGGGATTGTAATGAGCACCTCCCACCACGAGCCAATGAATCGCGCCCATCAGGAATGGTATCGTTACGGAAAGGGAGGAGAATGGGATTACTCAAAAAATCCGGAGGGTCTTCAGGAATTCTGGAGAGAAGGAATCCGCAAAACCAAAGACTGGGAAACCATCACCACCCTTGCCATGCGGGGCGATGGCGACCGCGCAATGAGCGAAGAGACCAATGTGGCGCTCCTCGAGAAAATCGTCGCGGATCAACGTGCTATCATCTCAGAGGAACTCAAGCGCCCGCTCGAGGAGGTCCCGCAAGTCTGGGCGCTCTACAAGGAGGTCCAGATCTACTACGAGCATGGCATGCGCGTGCCTGACGATGTGATCCTCCTCTGGTGCGATGACAACTGGGGAAACATCCGTCGGCTTCCCACCGATGAAGAACGTAAACGTCCCGGAGGCGCTGGAGTATACTACCATTTCGACTATGTTGGTGGTCCCCGTTCCTACAAATGGATCAACACCGTTCCCCTTCCAAAGATCTGGGAACAGATGCACCTTGCATGGCAATACGATGCCAACCGGATTTGGGTGGTCAACGTGGGCGACCTCAAGCCCATGGAGGTGCCCATCGACTTTTTCCTCACTTACGCATGGAATCCCGAACGCTGGCCTCACGAAAAACTTGGAGAATACCAGACTCAATGGGCTGCACGGACTTTCACGGAAGATCACGCGAGCGAAATCGCGGACTTGATCGCCGGATACACCCGTCTCAATGGCCGGAGAAAACCCGAACAAATCGACCCCGGGGTATTTAGCATCCTCCACTACCGGGAGGACGAAACGGTTCTCGCCGAGTGGGACAATCTCGCGCAGAGGGCACAGGAAATCTACGATTCCATCGCTCCCGAGTATCGTGACGCCTTTTTCCAGCTCGTGCTCTATCCGGTCCGGGCAAGTGCGATCATCACTGAGCTTTCGATCACCGCCGCCCGCAACAACCTCTATGCGGTGCAAGGGCGTGCCTCGACCAACTCGTTGTTCGACCATGCGGTGAAGCTCTTTGAAGCGGACCGCGAATGGGCCCGTCGCTACAATGAAGATCTGGCCGGAGGAAAATGGTCGCACATAATGGATCAAGCCAACCTCGGCTACACATACTGGCAACAGCCCCAACGCGAGTTCATGCCCGCAGTCAAACGGGTGCATACGCCTCAGGCAGCGGAAATGGGCGTTTCCATCGAAGGCGATCCCTGGTCCTGGCCCACCCATAACATCAATTATCCGAAGCCGAAACTCCCCGCGCTGGACGTCTATTCCCAAGGCACCCGCTGGGTGGATGTGTTCAACCGTGGCGCAAATCCGTTTACCTTCAAGGCCGAAGCCAGCGTCCCATGGGTGACCGTATCACCAGCCGAAGGTGAAGTGGAAGAAGAAACCCGCATTGAGGTTGGCGTGGACTGGACCAAAGCTCCGCTCGGCGCATCGGAACAAACCCTCACCATCACTGGTTCCGATGGGACAAGGGTTCAGGTTACAGTTCCGGTATCCAATCCGGAATCGCCCCGCCCCGAATCACTTGCCGGATACATCGAAAGCAACGGAACCATCGCGATCGAAGCCGCACAGTTCCAGCGGACCTTCACAAACTCCGACATCCAATGGCAGGTCATCGAAGGCTTGGGGCGCACCCTCTCGGGGGTAACACCCTTCCCGGTTACCAGTCCAGCGCAGATCCCATCAGTGGATTCCACCCGCCTGGAATACGACTTCCACGTTTTCAAACCGGGAACAATCAAGGTCGAGATGCATTTCTCACCAACCTTGGACTTCCAACCTGGAGAAGGCCGGCGCTACGCAGTGGCCATCAACGACGAACTGCCGCAGATCACGCCGCTCCAAACCATGGACAACATGCAGAATTGGGAAAAGGCGGTGTCTGACGGGGTCCGGGTGGTCACCACGACCCATGAGGTCACTCAGGCCGGTCCGCAAACCCTTCGTTACTGGATGGTGGACCCGGGCGTGGTGCTGCAAAGGATCGTGATTGATACAGGCGGGCTCAAACCGAGCTATCTCGGACCCCAAGCCAGCCCGCTGTTCCAAGCCAAGGCCGAGTAAGTTACCGAAGCTGCCTTGATTTCCAACACCCTGTCGCTGCGTCCATCGCACGACAGGGTGTTTCGTATTCGGGGTCCTGGGTCAACAAACAGGCAGAAAAACGGCGACACCGTCCTGCTGTAAGCCCCATCCCATAAAACCAAACAGCGCCTCCAATCCTTCACTTATTCACTCACAAAAAACCAGCATAATGGGAACGGGAATCGAATAATACCCTTGAAAAGACCGCAAATACGTGCATAGATAATCTTGATTATTATCTCTCTTTCTTTCCGCTCAATAAGCTACTCTCTCTGGCCTGTTTTTTCATTCGGTTTCGAATGAAGAGCGAGAAAGAATAAGCATACCAATCATCAAAAGGAGCCGCTCGGAAACGGGCGGCTTTCTTTTTTATCCGAGCCCTTGACCCATGCCAAAGCTATGATCATTAAGGCAATGCATGATTCAGATTGAACACATCGCGCTGGACGGGTGACGGATACTTCGAATCGGTGGTCAGCGATCCGGATGGGAACTGGATCGAGCTCACCGCCGGGTCAGAACCGGTTCCGTCCGATTGCTGATGAAGCACCGCCGCAAGGGCACGCCGGTCCGAGTCGATACGGCCCGCGAAAGACGGGAAAACGGCCCGGATGGATTAGGCTCAGTTCCTTGTATGCCCGCGGGCAAGCGATGCAAACACACCAACCAGACACAACACAGCAAACACGATAAATGCGTAGCGCATGCCATCGACGTATTGCGAGGCATTTGAAGCCCCCACATCCGCCTCTCCCAGGTAGAGGGCCAGTATCATAATGACAATGCCCATCGAAAACGTCATTCCCATTTGCCGCATGGTGCCCAGCACGGCACTGGCAACACCGAAAATCCTGCGATCCACCGAACCCATAACGGCTTTGGTGTTTGGAGAGGAAAATGCGGCAAAGCCAATGCCCAACAGAATCAGGCATCCGATGATGTAATAAAGCGAAGTTGCCTCATCCACAAAACACAAGAGGATCAGCCCCAAAAAGCAGGATGCCATGCCAGAGGAAGCCACAAACCTCGGCTGCACCCGATCCGAAAGCCGACCGGCCGGAGGAGACAGGAACGTCTGCATCAGCGGCTGACTAACCAACACGATTCCCGCAATATTCGGGCTGAATCCGCGCACTTTCTGCAGGTAGATACTGATCAGAAACGTGACGGCAAAGGTCGCCGCGTAATTGATCAAGGCAGCGATATTCGAAAGCGTGAACACCCGGTTGGTATAGAAGATTCGAACATCAATGATCGGAGACTGCGACCGGTGTTGGACCATCGAGAAACCCCCTAACCCGCAACAACCAAGGGCCAATAGGATAAATGCGCCGATAGACGGAAGCTGGGAGAACGCATAGAGGGTAAAAAACAGGGATACCGATAGAATCAACGCCCCGCTCAAGTCATATCGGGCACCCTTGTCTTCGATCCACTCCCCTTTCAGCATGACCACTCCGACCACCAGGAGCAGCAGTCCAATCGGAAGGTTCATCCAAAACAGGGCACGCCAGCCCAAATACTCCGTGATCATTCCGCCGATAAAGGGTCCGGCAGACAACCCGAGATAGACTGCCGCGACATTGATCCCCAGCACCTTGCCCCGTTTTTCGGGTGGGAACACGGAGATAAGAATCGCCATGCCCGTGGCGGTGATCATCGCCGAACCCACTCCCTGCAAAGCCCGACCGGCGATCAGTAACGGACCGGTCCATGCGAGCGCGATCCACACCGAAGCCAGTGTGAACACGGCCAGCCCCGCCATGAAAAACCGCTTGCGGCCCCAAATATCGCCCAATCTCCCGAACGGGATGGCCATCGATGCGGACACCAGCAGGAACGCAAGGTTTACCCAGCCCAAAAGCACCGCTCCCATTTTAAAATCCTGACCGATATCCGGAAGCGCCACATTGACCGAGGAACCCATGAACGGAGACAAAAACGCGGTCAGACTCGCGGCGATGAGCGCACCCCTGCGGATCGAGCGGATTTGCTCTTCTGAGTATTGAGACATATCCATCACTGATTTTCCACCATAGCCCGGATAAAAAAGAAGCGCGCAAACCGGAACGATTGAGCGCGCGTGAGTCTTGGCGGGTTTCCGCGTAACCGTCAAACCAAACGAAGACTTGGCAAATCCTGACCGTCGATCAAACCAACCGGGCGGCCTTCTGCATCGATAACCACCAGGTCATTGACGCGGCTCTTCTCGAAAACCCGCAACGCATCGACCGCCAATGCATTCTCGCCAATCGTTTTCGGGGCCCGCGTCATGAACTCCGACACCAGCCGGTCCAACACGTCCGGGTATTTCAGCGAGGCACGGCGGAAATCCCCATCACTGAACACCCCGCTCAGCGTGCCATCCGCGGGATCAGTCAACGCAATGGTGCCACAACGCGCCCGTGTGATCTCAAGAACCGCTTCCCGCACGCAACAGGTATTCGGAAGGCGCGCCATCCGCTCATCACTGCGCATGACCTCCCGCACCCGCAAAAGAAGCGACTTACCGAGGTTCCCGGATGGATGAAACCGAGCAAAATCTTCACGGGTGAAGCCGCGCATGTCCAGGAACACCATAGCCAAAGCATCGCCCAAAGCCAACGCCGCAGTGGTGCTGGCAGTAGGGGCGAGATTCAACGGACAAGCCTCCCGCTCACACTTGAAATCGAGCTCATCATCGCACACCGAGGATAGTTTACTGCCGGGATGAGAGGTCACCGCCACGACGGTCACGTCCAGTCGTTTCAGGAGCGGAACCAGATTCACCAACTCCTCGGTTGTCCCGCTATTGCTCAAAAGAAAGGCGAGATCACCGGAACCACAAAGACCCAAATCCCCATGCAAAGCCTGAACCGGATTGAGAAATACCGCGGGGACTCCGGTGCTGTTGAAGGTGCCCACCAGCTTCTCGCAAACCGGCGCGTTTTTCCCAACACCCGAGAACACGAGCTTGCCCTGCCGCAACATACAATCGCGAATCCGTTGAATGCAGCGCACAAATGCTCCATCCAATGCTTCCGCAGTGTGCCGGATAGCCTCGGCTTCGAGAGACAGGCACTCGCGACCCTTTTTGAGAATGTCTTCGTCTTGCATCTTCACGAATGCTTTAGGGAGGAAATGCAAACGGTTCAACACATTCCTCAACTCACCTCAATCCAGCTCGCGTTGTGCGGTCATTGATACACCGGGCCCATCCAACACACTCCGCCCGCCACCGGTCGGGAGCACGGATATACGCACTGGCAGGCTCTCCTTGAGCGCCTCAACATGGGAAATCACCCCGATCAGCTTCGAGCTTTGGTGCAAACTCGCCAATGCGCTCATGACCTGCTGGAGCGCATCCTCATCCAGCGTCCCAAAACCCTCGTCCAAAAACAGGGAATCCATACTCGATTGCCCGCTCGATATCCCGGACATTCCCAGCGCAAGGGCCAAACTCACGAGGAAGGTCTCTCCCCCGGAAAGGTTCCCAATCGGGCGGACCTCATCCGCCTGCCAGGTGTCGAGAACCTCCAGATCCATCTCGCTGCGTGGATTCCGTCTCAAACGGTAACGTTCGCTCAAGTTCCGTAGCTCTTGATCCGCGCGCCTCACCAGGAACTCAAAGGTGATGATCTGGGCAATATTCCTGAACTTATTGCCATCCGCCGATCCAATCAGATCGTCCAGTTCCTTCCATCGCAGCCACTCGGCTCGCTGAATCTCCATCCGGCCCTGCAACAGACCGTGCCGCTGCCGGGCCAGGTCATCCGCCCTTGCCTGCTCACGTTTCGCCCCCAATGCCTCGAGCCATTCGCGCTGAATCTTTTTGGCCTCGTCAATTGCGACCCATACCTGATCCTTGGAACGCCCGGTCAATCCCTTGGATTTCTCCTCATCCAACAGCTTCACGGTCCGCTCCGTCGCAGACTTGTGCTCGTTAACACGC
>JAQVLM010000426.1 GCA_028704125.1 Opitutales bacterium | reverse complement strand
CAGACTTTGCCAATCGCTCTTCGAATGACGCTGCACCCGCTTTCCTCAAGAGCCTCAATGACCTCTCGGTTCGACTGACTAAAGCACGTGAGGCATTTGTGGAGGACATGCGCGATTCCGTCGGGGAAGACTTCGAAAACGCGCGGAATCTGCTCTCATCGAACCTGCACTGGGGTATTCTGGACCCAGACGAGCTCAAGGATCCTCTGGCAGCCGTCAACGGGCATTTGGAGGCTCTTGAAACCATCATGATCGAAAAACGGGCGGCGCAGTTTCTTCCCGATCTCGACAAAGACTACCGTGACCTGCGGGAATCGATCCGCGAGTTTGAGACATCGGCCGCGCGGTATCGTCTTCTCGAAGCCGAGCTTGAGATGGCCTCCACTCTCGATCAATACCTCGCCAAAATTGATGCTTTGGCCAACCTCCGCTTCGAACGCCTACCGCTTTGCGTGGCGGCACGGGCCATCAGCGCCGACCGTTCGAAACTCCAAGACCCGCTTCGATACATGTTCATGCCGGAGGACGAGCAGGGATGGGACCACCTTCTTTCCCAAAGGGACATTCCACTCATCCCGATTGTGGCAACGCCCCGGGAGAAAACCGCATTCCAAAGGATCAGCGGATATGAACCGCTCTTCTCGATTTACGCCTATAAAGTGCAAACCTTCGAAGACGGCCAGCCCGTTTCAGACCCACGCAACATTTTCTGCTTGTACCAGGCAGACGTCGAAAGCATTGAACTCCCTTCCAGCAAACGTCTCCTTCAGACCGTTCAGGTGTATGATTCCGGTTCGGGTTCCGACAAACCCTTTTCCAACGAGGTGTTCATATGCACAACCGACGAAAATGGAGTCCCCATGGATGGCGACCACCTCCAACTCGATCGCCTGCTTCCGGAATGCGCATTCTTCGCCCAACTGCGCACCCTTGCGATGTTTGATGAAAACACCGGTACCTTCGGAAAGTCCCTGATGGAAGTCATGGATCTCGTCGCTGCCGACAGTTTTATTGACCCGGTATTCAAAACATTCCTGATGCAGGAACTCTATGCGTTTATGTCGGTCAGACCTTACGACTGGGGCCTGAACCTCAGTCCCTTCGTCTCAGTCCATCAAAGAAGAATCCGTGCGGTGGCCGGTCGCATCAAACCATTCGACTGGCTGGACGATTCAAAACGTGAGAGAATCTCCCCTGCGCTACGGGCACTTTTTGAAGAAAACTCGAGACTATCCTATTTTAAACAAGCCCTTGCGATGCGTTCCCTAATAATGGAGTGTCTCGATCAACCGGTTCTGTATGCCGGCCATATTGATCGTGAAGGGAAATGGGTTCCATCGTCATCGGATCCGATTCAGAACCGCCTATTCGGACTGGACTCCATTGGCGACATTCAGGGAATCCTATCGGTTCAGATCGAAAAACGGCAGACCGAAATGCTTGCTCAAGGAAAACCGCTCTCCCCGCTTCTTCGTTTCAAGGACACCCCCGATACCCTTTTGAACAGGGTTAATGATGCCACGGGTCTCGATCTTACCAAAGACCCCCATCGGACCCTCCTCCCCTCCATATTCCTTCCCTCCATCCGGGCATCCCTGCCCTGATGTTAGACTTGGCAGATGGCCCATCCCGAACACATCAGGAGCTCCAATGGCTCCACTAAATGGACGGCCGCCGATCTGGTGGATTTCGAATGCGCGCTCTCCATCGACCGCCGTCAACCCTTTGAGTCCCTGATTGACAGGGACAAAGCATTTGTCCTATCCAAACCCCGCGACACAGCCAATCGATCCAGTCTCTTTCTCGAATGGATCCGATTCAGAAGAAAGGCGGATTCAGAGTATTCGTGGCCTGGGCAGACGCTATCCGAAACCTGGTCCATCCTCAAGTGGATCGTGTGGATCGGATCCGCTATCTTCGGGGCTGCGGCTGCCACTTCACTTCTCGTCTACAATGGAACGCGTCCGATAAATGTCGCATGGTTCCTCGCAATTCTGGTGATCCCTCAGGTATTCTTTTCACTCATCTCCCTGACCTTCACCCTCGTTGTTCATCCTTTTGGCTGGGTTCCAAGGCCATCTGCGACACTCGCCGGACGAATCATGCTTCGCTTTTGGAGCGGATTCCTCCACCGCAAGAATGCTGCCCCTCGAAATGACGACGCTACTCCCGGGAGAGATCTGGTTGCAAGAATGGCAACACACCGCAAATGGCTGGGCTGGAAGCTCTACACATTTTCCCATATATCCGGAGTGGCATTGAATCTGGGAATCCTCTGCGCCACCCTCTTTCTGATCACCTTCAGTGACAGGGCGTTCGGATGGCAGTCCACCATCCGGATCGATGCAAGCCATGTGCACAGGTGGGTTGAACGCATTGCGTTCCCATGGGCCGGAATCTGGGAAGAGGGTCAAGGCTATCCGACCCTTTCCGGAATCGAATCAAGCCGGGTCACACTCAATGCGCCCCCCGAGCAAAGGGATCCTGAGGCACTGGCATCCTGGTGGAGTTTTCTCGTCTTATCGATCGCATTTTACGGGCTCATTCCCCGCGTAGTATTCGCCATCTACGGCTCCATCCGCACCCGGGCTGGCATGGCTTCTCCCTTCTTTGACTATTCGGATGCGGAAGACCTATGGAATCGACTCCATTCCGAACGGGTCGGATTCCGCCCAACTCACGCCGAAAAACAGGGGTCTTTGTCAGACGCTCCCCTCCTGCAACAGGAAGGGGCTGAAGCATCCGCCGGTTCAATTCCAATTGTGGCCGGTGGAATCCTCCTCGCACCGCCGGATGTCATTCGCCTTCTTGGAGAATCCCGATTGTCGGATGCAGCCGAAGCCGCGCTTGGTACTACTTTTTCCAAGGTCATCCCCTTTAAGGTCGAGTCCGTTCCGATAGCTCCGGAGACATCCCACACCCTGATCGTCGAAGCATGGGAGCCTCCGATTGAAGAGACGCTCCAATCCATCCGGGAGTTTGCCGAAGGATTGGGTTCCATGCCCCTGCATCTACTGTTTACCGGCATGGTTATACCCGACGGCCCACTTAAAAAACCCTCCGAAAGTGACCTTGAAATCTGGATCAACAGCTTAAAGAAACATCAAATCAAAACCACCTCCATTCACACGCCTTTGGAGACGGCTTCATGACGACTCCCATTTCAACCGGCATCCGCAACAGTCCACTTACGCTCGCTGTGGTGGGACACCCCAACGAAGGGAAGTCCTCGGTCCTCGCCACTCTCGCTGAAGACGACGGAATCCGGATCAGTTCCTT
>JAQVLM010000425.1 GCA_028704125.1 Opitutales bacterium | reverse complement strand
GAAAACCCACCTATGATCAGAAACAGGCAGACATGCCCGATTACGGAAAAGATAAAAGCCTTCGATAACTGTGCCCGCTCACCCATGATACTATTCCACGCGCGTATCCAGACTGATCTTAACCAACTTTCGCTGCTTGATGAGATCAACGACGGTGATCACCTCCTGATATGGAATGCTGGCATCGCCCCGGATATTGATCACTGGTGGATCGGGATCCTCAGCGATGCGATCCAGGTATCCCTCCAGTGTCACCCTGTCCACGGGTTGAGATCCCCAGAAGTATTCGCCTTTGGCGTTGATGGATAGGGTCTCAAAGTGGGTATCCTCTGGGTTGTCCTGCGACTTCTGGGATTCCTGGGGGAGGTCAAGTGGGATGGTCTGCTCCAGCAAAGGAGTGGCGATCACGAAAATGATGAGTAGCGCAAAGGCCAGGTCGATCAAGGGGGTCATGTTGATCGAGTCGACCGTCTGGAGCGTTCGGCGGCCGGTTGACATGAATTTGGAGCGATGGTTCATCGGGAGGAAGAAATGTCCTGTCGACTGAGCTCGGTTTCGATCATTTCCGATAGCTGGCTCGCAAAGTTGTCCAATTGGATCCCCATGATCTTGATTTTGCTGATCAGCGCATTGTATCCAATCACCGAAGGAATGGCGACGATTAATGCGCATACTGTGGTCAGCAACGCTCCCGAGACGCCAGGGGCAAGGCTTTGGATGCTGGCACCCCCTCCACCGGATACGCTTCCGAACGCTTCCATCACACCCCATACGGTTCCCAACAGCCCGAGGAATGGGGCTGCAGTCACAATGGAAGCCAAAGTAACCATCGCCCATTCGTAGAAGAGGGTGGTTTCGGAAATGGATCGGGTCATGGCGTTTTCCACTGCCCGCAAACAGCGTTCACGCGCAACGGTGCCGGATGGGTGGCCGAACTCCTGAACTTCGCGCTTATAGGCGGCCAAGGCCTCAACGGCGATGTCGGCGAAGCTGTGATCCTTCTGTTCATGGGCGTGAATCGGAAGCGTGAGGAGTTCCTGACTGTCCATGATCTCCCGAAACCTGAGCTCCGAACTCCGCTGAATCCGGCGAAGCATAAACCATTTGAAAACCATGATGGTCCAGGCGGCAATTGAGAAGACGGCAAGCAGGATCACAATCAACTGGCCGGCCAGATTGGATATGTAGAAATAGGTCATCTTATGGATTCGATCGCGGTGTCGTGAGGGCGATATTTGCAGTGGCAGCAGGTTGAGTTCGTCGCGCCCGTCATCAGGAGCAGTGCAGGTGAGTAATGAGCTTTATCCCCCCAGCGAACAAGAGATCTCCGAAGAAAGGGATATTGGACTGCATGCAGCGACAACTGGCGATTGGCAATCATGTTTGCGGAGGTTTTCGGTTTTGACAAGATCAGGTTTATGAATTGAGCTTCAGGTTCGTCCCCTTGATTCCGATGAACGACTATCGCGAAAAAACCCTCCAGGAACTTGCCGCCAAGAGCGGAGCGGTTTCCTCGCGCTTTGCCCTGGTGGGTTTCGACGGCTTTGTGGACCGGATTGTTCATCCGATTGATGAGCGGCAGGGGCCGGGCGATCGTTTCCGGCGCATTGGCACCATGGCGGCTTTTGCCAAGCGGATTGAGGCCGCTGCAGGGCACAGCACGAACATCGAAATCCACACTTTGGTTGAGAAGATTGGTGGCAATGGCCCGATCATGGCCAATGCCCTTTTGCAAGCGGGAATGGATGTCCACTATATCGGGGCCCTTGGCCGACCGGCAGTTCTTCCCGTTTTCGAGAGCTTTGCATCCGGTACCCGCGCGATTTCGGTGGGTAACCCGGGCGTGACGCATGCGTTGGAGTTTCAGGACGGCAAGGTGATGTTGGGGGCGATGGAGTCCTTCGACGAAATCGATTTTGCGCGGATTCTGAAGGAAGGTGGCGAAGGCGTTGTCACGGATCTGATATCCCGGGCCGATATGCTGGCTTTTGTGAATTGGACCATGATGCCGCACATGACCGGTATCATGCATGGTATCCTCGATCGCATCCTTCCGAATCTCGGGCCGCGTGACCACCGTAGTTTTTTTGTGGATTTGAGTGATCCGGAGAAGCGTTCGGATGGGGATTTGCTCACGGTGTTGCGGATGCTCAGACGTTTCGCGTTGCATGGTCGCATGGTGCTTGGGCTGAATCTCAAAGAGGCTTTGCGGGTAGACCGTGTGTTGGGAAATGCTCCGGGATCGACCGATCCTGCCGGTCTTCGCCTGATCGCCTCACGCCTGCGCAAGCAGCTGGACATCCATCAGGTGGTCATCCATCCGACAGATGGAGCCGCATGTGCGACCAAAACCGGAGACTATTACACCCCTGGACCGATGGTTCGGGAGCCTCGCATCACAACGGGAGCGGGCGATCATTTCAATGCCGGATACATGTTGGGCGAGACTCTCGAACTCAGCCCGGAGTCCTGTCTGGTTCTGGCTGTGGCTTTTTCCGGGTGGTATGTCAGCAGTGGAACCAGCCCTTCACTATTGGATGTCGAAAGCTTTATCCGTCAGTGGCAAGCTGATGTCTCACGATTTGAATAACCAGCAACCTTTTCTCACATGGCACAACAAGAAGAAGAAACCCAACGCGGCTTACTGATCTCTTTTGAGGGTTCCGAAGGCAGTGGAAAAACCACCCAGATTGCCCGTCTTACCGAACATTTGGAAAACCTTGGGCATGATGTGATCGTGACCCGCGAACCGGGTGGAACCGCTATCGGTGAAGAGGTGCGGCACCTGCTCAAGCATGGGATTTCGAGTGACGCGATGTTTCCGGAAACGGAGCTTTTGCTGTTTGCTGCCAGTCGTGCGCAGCTGGTTCGGGAGGTGATTCTTCCGGGTTTGGAGTCTGGCAAGATCATCCTTTGCGACCGCTATCTGGATTCGACGACGGTTTACCAGGGTGTGGCCCGTCAGATTGCGACTGACCCCGTGACTTTCATCAATGATTTTGCGGTCGGAAACCTGATGCCGGACCTCACGATCGTGCTCGATATTCCGGCTGAGATCGGGATGAACCGCATCAAACACCGCGCCACCGGGATTCCGGATCGGATGGAGAAGGAGAATATCGAATTCTATCAGGCGGTTCGTGAAGGCTACCTTTTGTTGGTAAGTTCACTGCCTCAGCGATTCTCCGTGTTTGATGGGACCAAGCCAAAGGACCAGCTCGAGAAAGAGATCTGGGAAGAGATTTCCCGCAGGTTCTTCGATGAGGACTGAAGCTGCTG
>JAQVLM010000424.1 GCA_028704125.1 Opitutales bacterium | reverse complement strand
TCGCTGGTTTTCCTCGGTGCGTTACCCGCTTTTCTGGGAGCCCCGCAGGTGCATGTACCGATCCGTTACATTCTACAGGATCCATTCCGTTGGTTTGATCTGATTGAGGAGCATCACGCCTCCATCTCATGGGCGCCGAATTTCGTGTTTGGGTTGTTTTTGGAAAAGGCGGATCGTTTGAAGGAGCGTGATTGGGATTTGTCGAGCATGAGGTTCATGGTGAACTCGGGGGAGGCCGTTGTGTCCCGGACCGCCAAGGCATTTCTTGAACTCGCCAAACCAACGGGTCTTCCCTCGACTGCCATGCGTCCCGCGTTTGGCATGGTGGAGACGTGCAGCGGGATCGTCTGGTCATCGGGATTGGTGGCTGATTCGCTGACCGGGGATGAGTCGTTTGTGTGTTTGGGACGTTGTAATCCAGGTGCCGCTATGCGCATCGTGGATGAGGCAGGCAAAGTTGTTCCGGAAGGGGTCCAAGGGCAGTTTCAGTTGAAGGGGAAGGCAGTATTCAGCGGATACTACAATAACCCGACCGCGAATGAAGGGCTGTTCACCGAGGATGGTTGGATGAACACGGGCGATTTGGCCTACATTCAGGACGGCGAGTTGTACATTACCGGGCGCTTCAAGGATGTGATCATTGTCAATGGATTGAACTTCTTCAGCCATGAAATCGAAGGGGTTGTAGAATCGGTGGAGGGGGTATCCCCAAGCTATGCTGCAGCAGTGGGAATCCGGCCGGAGCAATCGCAGACCGATAAGCTCGTGATCTTCATCCACACGGATGAGATGGATGCGAATGTCCGTCAGGAAATGGCGCGAAAAATCCGGGCCAAGGTGAATCGAGCGATTGGGCTGGACTCGCATGCGATCGTGTGGCTGCGCAGGGAGGATTTTCCGAAAACCGCGATTGGTAAGATCCAGCGACGGCAGTTGCGGGAGCAATACATCAAGGGGGGCTTGCCGTGCGAAGTGTTGTTTGAGAACAAGCAGAACCGGAGGAAGAAGCGTGAGATCCGGCGGGTGTCCTCCGCCAGGGAGCTCGCTCCGGCAATTGCGGCGATCTGGCAGGATGCGCTGGAAGTGGATCATGTGGGATACGATGAAACCTTTTTCGAACTGGGAGGGCATTCCCTGCTCGTCATCGAGGTCCAGCAGAAACTTCAGGAACTTATCGGACGCGATATTCCGATAACCGAGCTTTTCAATCATGCCACTGTCCGTGCGCTTGCGGGGCATTTTGCAAAGGACTTTGAGGAGATTGCGCTACCCTCCGGAGATGCGGTACGGGAGCGGGATCTATCGGGGTCGGCGATTGCGGTGATCGGGGTGGCCTGCCGATTCCCCGGGGCGCCGGACAAGGACAGCTTCTGGAAGGTTCTGGAAGAAGGGCGGGAGACCATCACATTTTTCACAAGAGAGGATGCCCTCCGGGAAGGGATTGATGGCGCATGGATGGACCTCCCAAACCATGTGAAGGCGGCCCCGATGCTGGATGAGATCGAGGATTTTGATGCTGAGTTCTTCAAATACTCCCGCAAAGAAGCCCGGATGATTGACCCGCAGCAGCGGATCTTCTTGGAAACGGCATGGAACGCCTTCGAGGATGCCGGCTACAATCCCAGAACGTATGCTGGCCGGATTGGAGTTTATGCGTCGGCGGGCATGAACAGTTACCTGCCGAATAACCTGTTCGCGAACGATGCATTCATGCTCGGTGAGAATGGGGGAAAGATTCTGGCGGTGGACTCGATGGGTGGGTTCAACCTGATGATCACCAATGACAAGGACTACATGCCGACCCGAGTGGCCTACAAGCTGAACCTCAAAGGGCCCAGCGTGAATGTGCAGTCCGCATGTTCGAGCACGCTCCTGGGAATCCATGAGGCGGTGAAGGCGCTGCAGCAAGGGGATTGCAGCATGGCGCTTGCCGGAGGGTGCTCGATTAAGCTTCCGCAGTATGCGGGGCACCATTTCATGGAGGGCATGCTCAATTCGCCGGATGGTCATTGCCGGGCCTATGATGCGGGAGCCGCCGGAACGATCTTCGGAAACGGATCCGGTGCGGTGGTTCTGAAGCGTCTGGAAGATGCGCAGGCGGATGGAGACCACATTTATGCGGTGATCCGGGGGACCGGATGCGCGAATGACGGAGGCGAGAAGGTGGGATACACCGCGCCGAGCGAGCAGGGTGAGATGAATGCGGTTCTGGAGGCGGTCCGCAGGTCCGGGGTTTCTCCGGACACGATCACTTTTGTGGAAGGTCACGGAACCGGCACCCCACTGGGGGATCCGATCGAAGTGGAGGCCCTGACCAAGGCATTCAGGACGGGCGGCACCCGGACGGGTTACTGTGCATTAGGATCGGTTAAGACCAATGTCGGGCACCTTCAGATCGCATCTGGAATTGTCGGGTTTATCAAAACGGTGCTCGCGTTGCACCATCGCAAGATTCCGGCCACACTGCACTACAAAACCCCGAACCCGCGGATTGATTTCGGGAAGTCTCCGTTCTACGTCAATGCGTCGACCATCCCTTGGAATGTGCCAGAGGGTCAGCCACGAAGGGCAGGTGTGAACTCTCTTGGAATCGGCGGTGCCAATGTGCACATCATCCTTGAGGAAGCCCCGGCCCGGGAGGCTCAGGTTGAAGCCGGATCGCCCGCCTGCCATGTGTTGCCGCTTTCGGCCCGCAATCCCAAGGCATTGGCTGAGCTCGCGTTGGCATGGGAGCGTGCTTTGACCGATGAGATCGATGCTTCCGCGGTGGCATATACCGCACAGGTTGGACGCGAGCATCATCCTTGCCGTTTGGCCGTGACCGGCTCCGATGTGAAGAGCTGGGTCGGCAAGCTTGCCGCTTGGCGTGGAAATGGGGAATCGGTGGATTGTCCGGAGGCACCAGGGATTTCGCCCGATGGGGGAATCGTGTTTCTGTTCACCGGGCAGGGATCACAGTTTCCGGGAGCCGGGAAAGGCTTGTATCAGCAGTATCCGTTATTCCGCGAGGTAATGGATACGTGCAATGAAATCCTGAAGGCTCACCTTGAGGTCCCCCTTTTGGATGTGCTTTTTGCGGATGACAAAGATCTGGCTGCGAGGATTCATGACACGGCCTACACCCAACCTGCTTTGTTCGCCCTTGAGTATGCGTCCGCCCGCTTGTGGCAGTTCTTTGGATTTGAACCCGCGGTTTTGATCGGGCACAGCATTGGAGAATACCCGGCGGCGTGTCTGGCCGGAGTGTTCTCATTGGAAGACGGGTTGAAGTTGGTCGCAGCGCGTGGGCGCTTGATGCAG
>JAQVLM010000423.1 GCA_028704125.1 Opitutales bacterium | reverse complement strand
GCGTTTGGCCTGTTCCCTCAAACGGGCCGGGATGCACCTGAACAAACGCATGGCAATTGACTGGGATTTACGCTTCATCCGGAAAATCAATGATCTCAGCATAGAACTGACCCGGCTGCAAGCGCTTCGCTGTATCTTGCCATGGAAGTCCTCGAAAAGCTTAAGAAGACACTCGCTTGCGGAGGTTCGTTTGAAAACGAATCGCTCATTTTTCAGGGAGATCATCCGGACCGGGTCTAGACCATCCTCACTGAACAAGGCTTCCGATCAGTCCGATGCGGAGGTTGATACGTTGCGTCGAAAACCGTCTATTTCAATTCCGCAGGCATATCCATAAATTAGACCCATTCAAATCCCGGTTAGATCAGAATGCGGTGAACTGGTTTCGGGATCGACAGCCACGTGCACTCTGGAAACCCCGATCTCCTTCGCGAGGCTCACAAACTCGGTTTGCAGCTAAAGCAACAGGTTCCCTTTCATTTTGAGCAGGAGCACCGCGCTTTCTTCGAGATCATCCCGCTTCTGGGAGGCTACAAAAACCTTCAGGCTATCATAGTCGTGGTCGTAGGTTCCGCCCCGAAAGAAAAAAAACCTGCCCTCCGTTAAGATACGGGCAGAACCTCAGCGACAGGGATGGAAGACACCCACGTTCACCCGCAGAAGAAAGGTCCACAATGATACCCTAGGCAAAGATGATCTTGGACCCAAGAATCAGAATGAGCAAAACCGATGAACAATAGATCGAAAAAAGACAGAAAGTCCATCACTGCTCCCGGGATTACGATTCCGTATCCTCAAAGGTTTAAGGGTCTGGACAAATCACGATTTCAAATTCCGGCTTCATAAGTACCTTTCAATCATAACATTCAATCGTCCTGAGATGTAGAAACCATGCCGGTCTTCGAACTATACTGTGGACAAGGATTCACCAAAACCTCCGACCGCCATTGCCCAGGCTGCCAACGATCGATCAGATGCTGCAATTGAACCAATGCTACTTCAAGAGTAATACCAAGAGATGTAACACGTGCCAAATCCTCAGGATCGACAAATACACGTGTGTCTGTACAATAAAATTGAATGTAGGGCTTCTTCCAGTCCTCTGGGTCCCAAGTAAACTCATAGTCGTAGCCCTTTTGAATCAACCAATTTCGATTAGAAGGATAATCGCCGTTCCCAATTTTCAAAGGCGGGTCAAGTATTTCAAGCAACTCTATCTGGCGACCCAATACATAGGTGCCAAAAGCATTTCCAACGGTATACGGAACAAAAATTAAGGCGATGTTCAAGAGGAAGAGAGATAACACAGCTACCACTAAGTTAAAAGGACTCAACAACCGCCAAGAGATTGGAATGAAAAAACAGATCCTTTTCGAGGATCGGACATAACGAGCTTCATGATCAACCCAGGCAGGTAGAATCATAACAAGAGGAATCAACCAAGCATGAGGAATCCAACGCGCCCAATAGGTTGGAACAAACAGCAAAGGAAGAAGCATTACCATCAAAACTGCCAAAACAAACAACGAAAACCTCGCGTTTTTGTGAAAATAAACAACATACACATAAAGTCCAAGCAAAAGCAAACCACTAAATAATACGCCAAAACCACCAGCACGAGGATCTCCAAAGAAATTATAAAAAACCCGTAATTCATCGATTCCAAAACTAAACGGCAGCTTAAGTTCCATTTCATACGGGACCGTTCGAGTACGGGATGACATCGCACATATAAAAACTAACAGACGGTTCATCCCCTGGTAATCCAACACCTGATTGAAAGACGATCCTCCAGCACTTATCTCATCCGATGCAAAGTGCTCAATTCTGTTCACTATCGGATCTATGCCTTTAAGGTGAACATTCCATGCTCCTAACAGAATCCCACCAAATGAGATAAGTAAAAGATTAACCAAGCCAACCGGGATCAACCATCTCCACGGCCACTTACGACTACACACTAACGCTAAGTATACTGAAAAGCTCGTTAAACCTGCAAACCCGAGACCAGAAACCTTCAATCCTGCCATCAGGAATCCAAGGAGCAAAAACAACATCACAGCAGAGAGCCTATGCGGACGTATAACCCATATGACACCACAAAACAGAAGAGACGTGTAAACACCAGCAAGAAACCCGTCCTGCCAATAGCTCAAAAACTGATACCCAATAACCGGATTTAACCCCGAAATCAGACCAAAAACCAGTCGATTCCAAAAACGTCGAAATAACACGCAGGCAAACGACATCGATCCACAGAATCCCATCCACATAGCCAGAAGATGAATCGCCTTCCCGGACTCATGAACTCCCGTGAACTTGCAAATCACGGCAGAAATTATGTAACCAAAATTGCGCGGCATTCCGCGGCCAGCCCAAAAGGAATCGCGCACAACGGAATAACGACACTTAAGATGAGCAGCCTCGGCGAAATACGGATCTTTGACCGGATTCCACTCACTGGTGAACGCCAGCACTCCTTCTTGATGAGTGCCCATACCATCCACACCCAAATCGCAAAACATGCTCACAACCACTATGGATAACGCATGAACTCCAAACTGCAATAAACCCAGAAGTCCAATCCTGCGCCACTGTCGCGGAAACATGACAACCAAGCAAGCTACTAGTATAAACCCATATACAAGGAAATGCCAACGCGAAATCGTCACTCCAAAACGAAATAGAACAAATGAAAACCCAACCAATAAACTCAATGCAATTCCGATCGAAACAAATAGGGCAAACCAGCTATCAAAGACTGGGTCTTGATTCAAATTACAGGAAGAGTCATCCCTGAATAGATGCCGCTTTAAACTCGCTTTATTCGAGTTAAATACAACCTTTTTGAAAATCATATTTATCACACAATTAGATACACGATCAACCTAAATAATCAACTGAATACCGCTTAATATATAATCATAATACATCCCACAAAACAGTAACACACAAGAGAAAACAATATCAATAAATTAACATATTATATGAAGGTTCCGGCAGTGCTCATTCAAGCAAACAATTATCCCGCTTCCGAGGACAACATAACAAAAGGCAATCCTGCCCAGGATACAGCCAGTGCAATCGACGGATACTCCCCAAACGCAACACCGTCAGCGATCGCGGGTCGTATCCGGCTTCCGGATTGTGAGTTTTCGGTTTTCATTTCCTGAAGTTGAGGATCGCCATGATCTGACGATCGATTCCGCTGTCGGAAATGATCCGGTTCCATCCGATCGAACCCGCATCAAATATCTCATTTCCGCAAACCCAGCGATCCGGTTCAGCTTCCGAAAAAACATCT
>JAQVLM010000032.1 GCA_028704125.1 Opitutales bacterium | reverse complement strand
CTCGAAGTTGTGCGGGATGCGAAGAACCAGATGATCACGGTCTGTTTCATCGAAAACGTGGATGCGATCGGGGTGCACACCGGCGATTCCTTCTGCACCGCACCGATGCTGACGATATCGCAGGAACTGCAGGAACGCCTACAGAAATACGCCTATTCGATTGTGGAATCGATTGGTGTGATTGGAGGCACCAATGTTCAGTTTGCCCATGATCCGAAGACCGGCCGTGTGGTGGTGATTGAGATCAACCCACGTACTTCGCGCTCTTCGGCTTTGGCATCGAAAGCCACCGGATTCCCGATCGCATGGGTATCGTCCCTTTTGGCTTGCGGGCTTACATTGGATGAAATCCCTTATTGGAGGGACGGAACCCTCGAAAAATACACTCCGAGTGGCGACTACGTGGTCGTTAAGTTTTCCAAATGGGCCTTCGAGAAGTTTGATGGACTCGAGGACAAGCTGGGAACCCAGATGAAGGCGGTCGGCGAGGTCATGAGCATCGGCAAAACCTACAAAGAGGCTTTGCACAAGGCGATCCGGTCGTTGGAGTCGGGACGTTACGGACTTGGATTCGCAAAGGATTTTGCCAAGTTGAGTCTCGACACGATTCTCTATCGGCTGCGCGAGCCTTCCAGCGAACGTCAATTCCTGTTGTATGAAGCGTTGCGTAAAGGTGCAAGCGTCGAAGACTTGAGTCGCCGGACCTACATCAAGGAATGGTTCCTCAAAGAAATGAAGGAATTGGTGGATCTCGAACAGCAATTGCTCGCGTGCCAGTGGCAGGATTTGCCCGACGCCCTGCTGATTCAGGCCAAAAAGGATGGATTTGCGGATCGCTATCTCGCAAAGCTCTTCAAGGTGTCGGAAACGCAAGTGCGGGAGCGGCGTGAAGCACTGGGAGTGGTGGAGACCTGGGAAGCCGTTCCGGTCAGTGGAGTGGAGAATGCTGCTTACTACTATTCGACCTATTCCGGCAAGGATGAGGTTCCCTTGAGCACGCGCCGCAAGGTGATGGTGTTGGGCGGTGGCCCGAACCGGATCGGACAGGGCATCGAGTTCGACTATTGTTGCGTGCATGCGGCGCTCGCGATTCGCGCTGCAGGGTATGAGTCGATCATGGTCAATTGCAATCCGGAGACGGTATCCACTGACTTTGATACGGCCAATCGCCTTTATTTCGAGCCGTTGACCGTGGAGGATGTTCTCGCAATCTACCGTAAGGAAAAGCCGGAGGGAGTGATTGTGCAGTTTGGAGGGCAGACTCCCCTGAACATCGCCAATGAATTGCAGGCGAACGGCGTGAAGATTCTGGGGACTAGTCCGGAGGCCATTGATTTGGCTGAAGACCGTGACCGCTTCCGCAAGATCATGGAGGAACTCGGAATTCCCCAGCCGGAGTCCGGCATGGCGAGCACCGAGGAGGAGGCACTCGAAATCGCTTCCAGAATCGGATATCCTCTCATGGTGCGTCCTTCCTATGTGCTCGGCGGCCGAGGCATGCGGATCGTGTTGGATGAGCAGATGCTGCGGCAATACGTCGATGCGGCGGTCGAGATTTCACCAGATCGTCCGCTCTTGATCGATAAGTTCCTTGACCATGCAATTGAAGCGGAGGCGGATGCCATCGCCGACGGAACCACGGCGTTTGTTCCGGCGGTCATGCAGCACATTGAGTATGCCGGAATCCATTCGGGTGACTCGGCATGCGTGATTCCTCCGGTCCTTTTGCCGAAGGAGCATGTGGATACGATCATCGATTACACCAAACGCATTGCGGAGGCATTCAAGGTGTGTGGTCTGATGAATATCCAATACGCGATTTGCGGAGGAAAGGTCTTTATTCTGGAGGCCAATCCCCGTGCGTCCCGTACGGTTCCGTTGGTTTCGAAGGTGTGCAATACTTCAATGGCCCGCATAGCCACAGAAATCGTTCTGGGCAAACGTTTGGACGAGTGCGGCCTCAAGCGCAAAAACATCCCCTACTACGGAGTGAAGGAAGCGGTGTTTCCTTTTACCATGTATCCGGAAGTGGATCCCGTGCTCGGCCCCGAGATGCGGTCGACCGGGGAAGTGTTGGGGCTTGCCGACACCGCAGGGATGGCATTCTTCAAGTCGCAGGAAGCCGCCAAGCAACCCTTGCCGCTTGAAGGTACGGTTCTGGTCACGGTTTCGAACCGCGACAAGGAAGATGTGCTGGATGCCGTGAAAGGATTCCGGGATCTCGGGTTCAAGATCCGGGCGACCGGAGGCACGACCCGGTTCCTCCAGGAAAACGGGATTGAAGCGGAGTCGATCCTCAAGGTGCATCAAGGACGCCCCAACATCGTGGATGCGATCATGAATGGAGAGATTCAGCTCGTTATCAACACTCCGGCGGGGAAGAAGAGCGAATACGACGATTCCTACATTCGCAAAACTGCCATTCGCTATGGCGTCTCCTATATCACAACCACAGCAGCGGCCAGCGCCGCTGTGGAGGGAATCCGGCAGCGTCGCAACGGAGCTTACACGGTGAAGTCGCTGCAGGATTATCACCGCGATATTGGTTGATTGTTCCATCGTTTCTTTCCCATGCATCCGTGTTTTCGGCTTCCTGGAGGCTGAGATGCGGATGTGTGCGGTTGAAATCCTCAATCCGATACTCTATGCTCTCTGCTACGAACTATGAAAATTGCCCGTGTGTTGAGTGAGAATCGGCGTCTCTATGCCGCAAGCCAGGATGGCAAACGGTTTTTTGAAATCCGGGGTAGTCTCCTGCATTCCTGGGAGGTGAGCGATACGGAGGTTGTGCCGGAGCGTCTGCTCGCACCGGTTGATCCGGTTCAGATTCTGGCCGTTGGCGTAAACTACCGGGCTCACGCAGAGGAAATGGGAACGTCGTTTCCTGCGTATCCGGTGATCTTCATGAAGGGCGTGAGTTCTCTTCTGGATCCGGATCAGGCGATTCGCATTCCGGAGTATCTGGGGAGTGATCAGGTCGACTACGAAGTCGAATTGGCGGTGCTCATCGGCCGGACCTGCAAGAATGTGACCGAGGACCAGGCCCTCGACTATGTGTTGGGCTATACGGTCGCCAATGATGTGACGGCCAGAGACTGGCAGAAGCAGTGGGGTGGTGGACAGTGGTGCCGTGCAAAATCATTCGACACGTTTTGTCCGGTTGGACCATGGCTGGTCACTCCGGATGAGATTCCGGATCCAAACGCGCTTAACCTTTGTAGCCGGGTGAACGGTGAAAGCCGTCAGAACAGCTCCACGGCAGACATGATTTTCAAAGTTTCCAGGTTGATCGCTTTCCTGAGCGGAAGCACGACCCTGCCTGCCGGTACGTTGATTCTTACGGGAACGCCGCCGGGAGTCGGGATGGCGATGAATCCACCCCGTTTTTTGGTTCCGGGAGATCGTGTTGAGGTCGAGATATCGGGCATTGGCGTGCTTTCGAATCCGGTTGCGTGGGAAAGCGCAATGATTTGAGGTGGTTGCCCGGCAAGCCGTATGGCAGATGGGCACTCTTCCGGACTAAGACTGGCGGAAATGGGAGGGTTGTTCAGTCCATCGGATCATCCGAAGGCGGCGGCAAGAGCTTGAGAGTGCAAGACAGTACCCGTTTGTCATCGGCTTCCTGAACCGTGATCATCATGCGTCCCATCCCAAGGGTTTCACCGGGTTCTGGAATGCGGCCGAGTTCGGCTACGACCAACCCGCCAAGGGTGGACACATCGTCGTTGTCGATCTCGATGTCGAGGACCTCTTCGAGTTCATGAATGGGTGCGAGCCCGGACACCCTGAAGTAGTCTTTCTTGATCCGGATGATCATGCGTTCCTCACCCCGGTCGAACTCGTCCTGAATATCGCCGACCAGCTCTTCGAGGATCCGTTCGAGCGTGATGATACCGGCAACTCCGCCGAACTCATCCTGAGCGAGTGCCATGTGAATGCGTTTGGACAGAAGGGTTTGAAGGGCGATGTCGAGCGGAAGATCGAGATCAAAGCGGATGATGTCGCGCCGGATCTTGCGAAGGTCAAACTTCTCGAGGGACCCGCGGAAGCGGAAGATGTCTTTGATGTGGACGATCCCGATGCAGCTGTCCAGATCCCCTTCGCATAGCGGGAAGCGGGTGTGCCCGGTTGTCTTGGAAAGGTCAAGGTTGTCTTTGAGCGGATCATTGAGATCGAAATACTGCACCTGATTCCGTGGGAGAAGGACATCGTAGACCGTCAGGTCATTGAGGCCCAGCGCATGGGCCACGATCTTTTCCGTCACGGGGGTCATGTCGGGATCGTCGATATCGAGTGCCGAGATCTGCAACTCGTGATCCAGCGGTTCTAAAGGCGGATGGGGCGATCGGATGATCAGCTTGCGCACGAGGCAATCCATGGCATCGGCAAGCTTGAGCGCAGGATGGGCAAGCCAAGCGGCAATCGGCATGAGCGCTTGCGCAAGGAATAGAAAAGGCGAAGGATGGCGAATGGCCAATGTGCGGGGCAGCAGTTCCATCGCCCAAAGATGCAAGGCCAAGCCGATTCCTGCAGAAATCACCGATCCAAGAGCGATGACCCAGTTGATCGAGCTGTTGAGATCCCACCGGACGAAGAGGAAGGCGACAATCCATCCGAATGCGGCCGCATTCACCAGAGCGAATACCGGATAGAGCAACCTGAACAACCGATGGTGCGGATGGGATCTCCTCACCCACTCAATGAGTGTGCACCACCGTGCGCGTTCCTGATCAATCGGTGCCCGCATGGAGCGGTACCGCATGTCGATAAGCGCCGCCCGGGTTCCATTGAAAATAAACAGCATCAGGCTTCCAAACGCCCAAGCCATCGCAACCAATGTGGCAAGATTGTCAGGCGCGTTCACAGGATCGGAACTGGGTGGTTGGATAATCGGAACCCGGAGTCCGGAACCCAAATGAACCAGGTGTCAAAATGATTCGGCATGGAAGGACGCATGGTTGGCTCAGAGGCAGTTTGGCAAGGCATCCAGAAAACGCTGGTTTTCTTCTTTTGTCCCAACGCTGACCCGCATCATTCCCTTCAACCCGGATGGGGCGACCGAGCGCACAATGACGCCCCGGCCGAGAAGCGCGTCACACGTTTTCGCGGGATCCGGAACTTTGACGAGGTAGAAATTGGTCTGTCCGAAAACGGCATCCAGTCCAAGCCGCTTCAGTCCTTCCTGAACCTGCAAGAGCCCATCCCGGTTGACCCGGATGCTCCGTTCGACGAATGCTCGGTCGTCCAATGCGGCCAATGCGGCTTTCTGAGCGAGTACACCCACGTTGAACGGTTGACGGGTGCGTTGGAGCAGGCTGATCAGCGCAGGGCTGCCCATTCCGTATCCGACCCTGAGACCGGCGAGCCCATATACTTTGGAAAAAGTCCGCAGGACGATCAAGGGACGATTCGCGAGGATTTCGGGAACCAGATCCGGTTGTTCATCCAAATACTCCGGGTAGGCTGCATCCAGGCAAAGCACGACGTTCTCCGGGATGGCCCGGATCATTGCGCGCAGCTCATCCGCGCTGTTGTGGAGGGGAGTCGGGTTATTTGGACTCGAAATGCAGACCATCCGGGTATTGGCGTCTATTGCCGCAAGCATGGCTTCGGTATCATGCTTGAGCCCGGGCATCGCAATCTTGCGGGCGTCCGCGCCAAAGTGATAGGTGACCAAGGGATACACTGCGAATGGAAACTCTCCCATCACTACGTTCGTTCCAGGCTCGAGCAGTGCCTGCCCCAGGAACTCAATGATCTCGTTGGATCCGTTGCCAATGATGAAATGCTCCCGCGTGAGCCCGTGCATGGCGGCCAGCTTTCCGGCGAGCTCCCATGCCCCCCCGTCCGGGTAGAGGTGAACATGCGGAGCCTCGCGAATGATGGCTTCGATCGCCTTCGGAGATGGTCCGAGAGGGTTCTCGTTGGATGCGAGCTTGATGATGGTGTCGGGGTCCAATCCCCGTTCTCTCGCCACAAGCTCAATAGGAAGCCCCGCCTGATATATGGGCGTGGTGTCCACCCGATCTCTTACCCGAATGTTCATCATAGAAAAACATCACGCTAGCACACCGGTAGACGATTTCAATCCTAGAGAAAGGAAGCTCCGGAATCTCTTGGTGATACAATCGGGTGCATGATGATCCTCTCTTATCCCGTGCGCCATTCCAAAGAAAAAGCCGGTTCCTCAAGTGAAGAACCGGCCCGATAAAGGATCAGGAAGGGAGATCAACCGTTTCAGAGGGCTTCTTCCCCATCTTCGCCTGTGCGGATGCGGATGGTGTCCTCGAGCGGAAGCACAAAGACCTTGCCGTCTCCGATCTTGCCTGTCTTGGCGGAAGTCACAATGGTTTCAACGGTCTTTTTGACCAGGTCGTCGGACACTGCGATTTCGATTTTGACCTTGGGAAGGAAATCCACCGAGTATTCGCTTCCGCGATAGATCTCGGTGTGGCCTTTCTGGCGGCCGAAGCCTTTGACCTCCGTCACAGTCATCCCTTCGATTCCGATTTCCGAAAGGGCCTCTTTGACTTCTTCAAGTTTGAAAGGCTTGATGATGGCTACGATGAATTTCATATGCGTAAATATGGATCTAATATGGTGTGGTTCAAGACAATTGACTCATGTTGCCTATCGTGAGGTAGGCGAAAAGTCCGGGTAGGCCTCTTGTCCGTGTTCTCCCACGTCGAGTCCACCGAATTCTTCCTCTGCCGACACACGGAGACCCATGGTGACTTTGACCACTGAGAAGATGGCCAGCGAGCTGAGGAAGGCGAAAGCGGATACCGATAGGGTTCCGATGAGCTGGGAAAGGAAGGCTCCTCCGCCAAAGATCCCCACGGCAAGGGTTCCCCATACACCGCAGACTCCGTGCACCGAGATCGCACCGACCGGGTCATCGATCTTGATGCGGTCGATGAAGATGATCGAGAAGACCACGATCCCCCCGGCGATCGCTCCGACAAGCACTGCGGACCATGGACCCATTGAGTCCGCACCGGCCGTGATTCCCACCAGACCGGCCAGGATGCCGTTGAGCACCATCGAAAGGTCGGGTTTCTTGGAAAGCATCCAGGATGCCAGCATCGAGCTCATACCACCTGCTGCCGCTGCGATTCCAGTGGTGACAAAAACAAGGGATACCCCTGCAGGATCCGCGCTGAGCACCGACCCTCCGTTGAATCCAAACCACCCGAGAAAGAGCATGAACACTCCGATGGTTGCAAGTGGCATGCTGTGGCCGAGGATGGGTCGAATGGAACCGTCCGGACCATACTTGCCCTTACGGGGTCCGAGGACGAGAACTGCTGCCAAGGCAGCGAAGCCTCCGAAGGCATGCACCAGGCTGGACCCGGCGAAGTCGATGAATTCCTTGCTCTCATCCCCGCCGCTCAGCACACCGTTCAACCAGCCGCCTCCCCATTCCCAGGATCCGGTGATCGGGTAGATGAACATCACGAGCAGGGTTCCCGCGACCATGAACGAGTTCAGCTTGATGCGTTCGGCAACCGCCCCGGATACAATCGTGGCGGCAGTGGCGGCGAACATCGCCTGAAAGATGAAGTCGCTCCAGTAGGTGTAGTTGGCGTAGGCTCCGGTCATGTTTGCGGCCATGTCCCCCGCATCCATCGCGTTCGGGATGGGAGCTCCCAGCGCCAGGAATCCGTTGAATTCTCCGGGATACATCGCATTGAATCCCCAGAGGGCGTAGGTCAGCAGACCCATGCAGACGATGAACACATTCTTGAACAGAATGTTGACCGTGTTTTTGGATTGAGTCAGTCCGGATTCGACGGATGCGAATCCGAGGTGCATGATGAACACCAGTGCGGCTGAGATCAGGATCCACAGGTTATTGACCGTAAACATGGCGGCCGGTGGGGACTCCATGAACGCATCATAGGCAAGCGGAGCGGCCTCAATCACGGATTCCACCGCGCTGTCGGCCGTTGCCTGCAAAGCCGTGGCGGCTTCGTCTCCATGCGCACCAAGCGCCAGAGCAAGGGTCATCATAAACATGAGGGCAATCCATTTTGGAATGCGCAGGATGGATTTTTGAGCAATCATACAAGTTGATCGTGTTGGTTGATAGTCACGCCTCACCGGGAGGATGAGCTGAACGGGACACATCTGTGCAACTGCCGTGCCAGATCGCTCAACGTGGATAAATCTGTGCTCAATGGTGGGGTTTGCACTTGAATTGCTCATGGCCATCGGCTTGATGATATGGCGAACAATCTTCAGTATGGTCTCAGTGAATCAATGAATGTCTGGCTCCAGGAAGCACGGAAGACGCTCCAGCTGGCGTTTCCGATCATGCTCAGTCAGGTTAGCCAGAACTTGATACAGGTGATTGACACGGCCATGATCGGGCGCGTGGGAGTGGTACCTCTGGCGGCTGCGGCGTTTGCGAGCAATATGTTTATCGTTCCGTTGGTGTTCTGCTACGGGATCAGCTCCGCTGTCTCGGTGTTGGCAGCGAATGCATTCGGGGCCGGGGATTCGAAGCGTGCGGACCGAGTGCTGCGTTGTGGTTTGGTTGTGTCGATGGTCGCGGGGCTTTTGATCGCCCTGGGTATGCAGATGATGCGGGGAGTGCTGCATCAGTTGGGGCAGCCGGAAGCGGTCTCGATTGAAGCGGAGCCGTATTTTGTGCTGTTGGGTTGGTCCATTGCGCCGGTTCTGTTGGGCTCGAGTCTCAAGAATTATTCTGAGGCCAACAGCCGCCCTTGGGTTCCGTTCACCAGCATGGTGCTGCTGTTGGTTCTCAATGTATTTTTCAATTGGGTTTTCATTTATGGCCATTTTGGTGCTCCTGCCATGGGATTGGTTGGAGCCGGGATCGGCACGCTGTTGGCCCGGTGCCTTGCCACCCTCTATCTGGCGATGTGGATTGGATGGGGCCGTTCCTGGCCGTTCCATTGGATTTCGCGGGATTGGTTGGCGCTGCGATGGGGAGATTTCCGGAATCTTTTATCGATCGGGTTGCCGAGTGCGGTGCAGGGCGTTTCTGAAGTGAGCGCGTTCATGCTCGCATCGATCATGATCGGTTGGCTCGGTGATGCACCTTTGGCGGCTCACCAGATTGCGATAAACGTGGCGTCCATGACTTTCATGGTGACGCTGGGGCTGTCCTTTTCGTCCACGGTTCGCATCAGCCAAAAATTCGGACAAAGGGACTACAGGGGGGTCCGGATTGTCGGATCGGGGGTTTGCCTGATGGCGGTGGTTTTCATGGTGGTTTGTATGGTGGGGATTCTGCTGCTGAGAGGGTGGATTCCCGGGTTGTTTGTGACCGATGCGGAAGTGATACGCTTGGCCGCTCTCTACCTCGTGTTGGTTGGAATGTTTCAGGTATTTGATGGTATACAGGTTACGATGATTGGAAGTCTTAGAGGCATGCAGGATGTGCGGGTGCCCATGTGGATCCAGATCGGTATCTACTTTGGGGTGAGCTTGCCGCTCGCATATGTGTTGGCTTTCCCCTTGGGCATGGAAGGTGCAGGGATATGGACGGGTCTGCTCGTCGGCCTCGCGCTCTGCGCGGTGGTTTCTTCGATGCGGTTTCATGTTCTGACCAGACGACACATTCGAATGCTTTCCTGACTGGATTTATTCCCCGGATTGGGTTAGACTAGCCGTTGTTATGAGTATCCTGACGATTGTTCTGTATCTTTCTTCCTCCTGTGGCTGTTGGCCTTGAAAAGGGATTGGGCAAGGATTTGCTGATCAACATTATCCTATTGCTCCTTACCCTTGGAGTTGGTGCCATCATTCACGCCTTCTGGGTATGTTCCCGTAAGGGTTGATTCCGCCAGTTTTCTCTTCGGAGGTTTTCGATATTCAGGGTCCGCCGCTTTCGGCTCAGGCAGCGGGATATGTATTCCTATCCCCAAAACGCTTGGTCGGGTTTGTTGTTTGAGATTGCCCCAAAGTCGATTTGATTAAACGATGCGGAATGATCAGCGCTCAAGATATCGCCGACCTGCAGAAGAAATGGACCGAACAATGGCACGGGGAGGGTCCCTATGTTCCCGCATGCAACGATGGATTCAATGCATTTGCGGAGGCCAACCATCGCCGGAATTTTGACTTATGGCATGAGGAGGACCGTGCCCGGAGGGATGACATGGGTTTCGAATTCGTGTACCATGCGAAGCGGGCGATCGACAGCTACAATCAGCAGCGCAATGATTTTATTGAGCGCATGGATCAGGCCTTGTTCGAGGCATTCAAGCCTGACCCTGAGCATGTGCCGGTGAATTCGGAGACCCCCGGAATGATCATTGACCGGCTCTCGATTCTGGCACTGAAGGTCTATCACATGAGGGAGCAGACCGTGCGCGATGACGCCTCTCCGGAGCACCTTGCCAAATGCCGCGAACGGCTCGCTGTTTTGGAACGTCAGCGGGACGATCTCACCCGGATTTTGCAGCACTTTATCGAGGAGCTTGAACAAGGCACACGTGCATTCAGGGTCTATTTCCAGTTCAAGATGTATAATGATCCGGCCATGAATCCGGAGCTCTACCGCAAGTCCTGAATGAGGGGGTATCCCCGAATATGTATTGGCTTCTGCGCATCACCGGAAAACTGTTGTCTCTGCTGCCTCTCAGCGCGGCGGAGGGCTTGGCATCGGTTTTGGGCTGGCTGCTTTTCGTGGTGCCCTCACGGCGCAAGCGGATCCTGCTTTCGAACCTGCACCATGCATTTCCGGATAAATCAGAGGCCTGGAGGCGTAGGATTGCACGGGTGAGCTGCAGTCGGACGATTGAAATGGGGCTCTTCAACATCGTCAGCTCGCATTTTTCGCAGGAGCGATACCAGCGTTGTCTCGAAATGGATCCGGAAGGAGAGCGGGCTTTTGAGGAAGCATTGAAAGAGGGGCGTCCGATGCTATTTTTGGGAGCCCATTTTTCGATGGTGGAAACCTTCAATGCATGGCCAGCTGTTTCCCGTTTTCCCATGCCGGAAATGGGAGTGCTCTATCGTCCGTATAAGCACCCGAAGATCGATGCCTTGATCAAACGCAATCGGCAGCGCTGTGGAGCGCGGCTCTTTTCTCGTCGGGAGGGTTTTGCCGAGTTTGGAAGGATCCTCTCCCGCGGGGGATGTGGCGCGATCTTGTTTGACCAGAATTCCGGTAGAATGGGCAGCTTGATTCCGTTTTTCGGGAGGGTTTCCTCTGCCACCGAATTGCCCGGATTGTTTGCGAAGAAATACCGTGCGATTGTTTGGATGGGACATTTGGAACGGCTTTCGATCTTCAAAGCGCGTTTCCATTTGTTCCGGCTGGACGGTGATATGTCGGACAGCCGGGAGGTGACCCTGGCTTCCAATGCCTGGCTTGAGGATCGGCTGCGTGCAAGTGACGATTGGTGCGCGGATTGGCTCTGGACTCACAATCGATGGAAGATCCTTCATCGTGCGCCGGTTTGCCTGAGCATGCGGCACAAGAAAGTGTTGGTGGATTTCGGGAGTCTTCCTGATCGGAAGACCCGCATTTGGTTGTGCCTCCGGAAGGCTTCGGCGTGCCGGGAAGCGCTTGAATCCTTTGTGGCTGCCTTGCGCATAAGCCGACCCGATGCGTCGGTGACGCTCCTCTCGGAAGACGCAGTCCGCTTTTCCCAAGACGCTCCGTCGGTAGTGGATGCTGCCATTGATCTGCCGGCTTCCTTCCGAAATGCATGGTCAAAGGCATGGGAGTTGAGAGGTGCTTATCCCGACATCTGCCTGATTCCCGAAGACGATGCCCGCCTGCGGTTGCTGGTGCGGGTATTCGGAGCTCCGCTGCGGATCGGGATGCGGAACCGCACTGCATCAGCGGGAATGTGGTTGACCCATGGGTGGAGGGTGCCGGACGGGGGGGGCGCCCATTCAACCGAAACCTGGTTGGCTTTCGGACGGGGTTTTGGAATGCAGATTCCAGGTGAATCCGTGCACAATGAAGAGGACGACCATCAGGATTCTGAGGAATGAGCCTTGTCCACCGAAGATTATCCGAAGAGTATGACAGAATAACATGAATGCTTTCTTGCCATATCTGAAGTATTTGCGCCCCTACCGTTTCCATTTCTGGATGGCGATGCTGGCTGGGGTGGTATTTGCGGTTTCGAGCGGATTCAGTCTTCCGATGATGGCCGACAAAGTGTTTCCGAAGCTTTTTGGGAATGGTCAGCAGATGGACGGAGTAACTGTGGCGCTTGTGGCGATGGGCATCCCTTTGGTGTTTGCGGTGCGCGCGATTTCCGGTTTCTTCAATGTTTATCTGATCAATTACTGTGGGGTGCGGGTTTTAGAGGCCATCCGCTTGAAGTTCTTTTCAAAAATCCTGGATGTGGAACCGGGTTATTTTTCGAATAGCCGGACGGGGGATCTGGTTTCCCGGATGTCAGCGGATACCGCATTGGTGCAGCTTACGATGACGGAGGCTGCCAATGACCTTGTTCGGCAACCCCTCACTTTGTTGGCGGCAGTTTCGTTCCTGATCTACAAGTCGGTTTCGGATCAGCAGTTTGCGTTTATTTTTCTGTGTCTGTTGGTGGTTCCAGCTTGTGTGTTTCCGGTGCGGGCACTTGGGAAGCGTCTGTTCCGCAAGGCCAAACAGCAGCAGGTGGAGCAGGGAGATGTATCGAACCTCATGACAGAGGCGGTGAGTGGCGCCCGTGAGATCCGTATCTTCCGTGCGGAGGCTTCCTTTTTGGAGCGATTTCAGCGCAAAGTGGCGGATTTGCTGCATTCGCAGATGCGCGTGATCAAGTATTTCCACATGCTTTCGCCGTCGATCGAGGTGATCTCTTCAGCGGGCGTCAGTTTGGCCTTTGTGGTGGCATACATGCAAGGGATCACGCTGGAGACCTTTATGCCGTTGCTTTTTGCGCTCTACATGAGCTATGAGCCCATCAAGAAGATTGGCGTACTGAGCAGTCGTTTCCACCGTGGCAAAGCTGCTTTGGAGAGACTGGAGGAAATCACCGGATACCCTATTTCGATTCTGGAGCCGGGCGCTGATCGTGCTATTTCGCTGGATCGGGCACGCGGTGAGATCGAGTTCACCGATGTGTCTTTTGCGTATGGGGAGGAGCCGACACTCGAAGGCGTATCGTTCAGGATTCAGCCGGGTGAAAAGGTTGCAGTGGTCGGCCCGAGCGGCGCAGGCAAGAGCACACTAATCCAGTTGATTCCACGGTTCTATGATCCCGCAAGCGGGTCGGTGAGAATTGATGGCAACGATGTGCGGGATCTGAGTTTTGAGGATCTGAGACGCAATATCGCGATTGTGCTGCAGGAGCCGGTTTTGTTTGCGGGAACTTTTGAGG
>JAQVLM010000031.1 GCA_028704125.1 Opitutales bacterium | reverse complement strand
CATAAAGGATTCAGGATGAATCCTTCATATCAATCCAACTTTACTGCTCTACCACGATACCGATCAGCAATGAAGACCACCCCCCTCATCCGCATGCTCCGCATTATTCTTTGCGCCAGCCTTCCGCTTTTCGCCTTCCTCAACCCCTCCGTTGCCGCTACAGCAGAGGACGGGACGGACTCAACCGCTATCGAAAGCACCAACCCGGCGCAGCCATCGCCAACCGCCGACGAGCCCGAAGCATCGGAGGAAACGCCCGCGGCCCCGGAAAGCGCCGACAGTCCCGAGTCCACACCTGAAGATCCCAAGGATTCGGACGATTCCGAATCTCAAGCACCAGCTGATTCCCCCGAACCGGCCGAGTCAGCACCGGATGAAGAACCGGAAGAACCCAAGGATACAGAACAAGCTCCGCAACAGAACCCTTCCACACCGAATGACGCAGACGCGCAACAGGATGACCCAACTCCGGCGCCCACGGATGAAGCATCCGGGCCGGCTTCTGAACCACCATCCACCGAAGAAACTCAGGAGAGCAGCGATCCGGATACTGCCGGAGAAACCGCCCCGGCCGATACCGATCCAATCCCGCCGGCCGCCCCTGATCCGCAACCCGATGGCGCGGATTCAATCGACGACTCGCCACAGGCAAATACCGAGTCCCCGGCTGATAACAATCGTAAGGATACGCCAACTGCCGAAGCCATGGTTTCCCAGTCCGATACGGCCCATTCTGAAACAGACATTTCCCTTCCACAAGCCGAAGCCCCGCTGGACACTCCGCAGGCCGAACCACAAGCCGCGGCCCCTTCCGAAGCACGTCAGGGCTTTAGCCCATGGTATTTGGAAGAATACCCGGCATATTGGCCCAAACAGGTCGCCCTGCGTGTCGGCATGAATTTCCCCGGCTTCAGTCTTCCCGCACTCAGTCTGGTCGATGTCAAGGATGTCAAGGGACTGCAGGTTTTCTTCGAACGCGATGGAAAACTCTACGCCCTCTATTTCGACGACACCGACATCATTGCACGCGCATGGGAGGTCTACCGCAACCCCAGCAAACAGAATACCGTCGTCGATGCGGGCCGTATTCACACCGATACCCTTCTGTGGCCGGAAAGCGTCCGATTGATCAACCCGGTCGTGTTTGGTCAGGGCGAAACGGCGTTCACACTTCCCACCGGAACAGAATTGCCATTTGGGCGCATCAAGGATGAGCAGCTGATTTCCGAATACAACGGAGAAACCATCGCATTCAACCTCTCGGCTTGCGACATACTGGAAAAAGCGGCCAGCAACATGGTCCTCAATGCCGAAAAAGACCGCTACCTCACCACCCGATCCATGTTGGACACGGCAGCCTGGTATCTTTTCCGCAAAGGTGAATTCATTCCCTACGACCGATCGGTTGGGACCCGCACCGATCTGTACATCCTCTTCTTTATCGACGAAAAAACATCCATTCCTTTTGCGGCATCCCTCGCATCACAAATCGATGCCCATATCGAAAAACTCCGTCGCATGGACCTGAAAGTCGAAGTGCTCCAGGTATCCCTCAACCCGGACCAACAGAAACACCTCAAGGCGCTGGTCGCCCTCAGGCCGGAATGGCCGGTGATGATCCACGAGTCCGGGCTTGCCAACCGGCTTTTCAGGCAGATCACCTTTCAGCGCAACCTCCCGGGTGTGGTCTGGTTGAAATCCGATGGATCCATTCAGGATCAGGTTTTCGGAATCCGCACACCGGACGACCTCCGCTATACCATATCCCAAAACGCAGCGGGTGTTCAAAATTAACCTTTACGCTGAAGTTCTCTTGCATTATCTGGCCTTTTTATCCTTTCGGGATAACCCCACCGTTTGGATTGCCAAAACACCCCAATATTTCAGAGCACGTGTTCATGTTGAGAAGCAAGCGTAGCCAGCCGAGCTTTCCGGCTACTATTTCGAAAGAGGAGATCAACCAGTTACCCCTTACGGAGTATTCCGGTCCCACCCATCTCATCGACAGTCAGGAGAAGCTGGAGGCCCATCTATCCTCCATCCGCAAAGACAAGGTCCTTGGATTCGACACAGAAACCAAACCGAGTTTCAGCCGGAACGACAACTTTCTGCCCTCGCTCATTCAACTGGCCACATCCCGTGAGGTCTTTCTGATTCAGGTCTCCAAAATCCGGGACCCCAAACCCATCGCGGACCTGTTTTCGGATGCGGCCTTTCTCAAAGTAGGCGTGGCGCTCAAAGATGATGTAGCTGGTTTGCTCAAGGTATTCTCATTTGACCCTGCGGGTTTCCTCGATTTGGCGGATCTCGCGAGAATCGCCGGGATTCAGAACACCGGGCTTCGCAGCCTCTGCGGCATCCTTATCGGAAAACGGATCTCGAAAAGTGTGCAGGTTTCCAATTGGGCACGATCGGAACTTACACCAAAACAGGTGGTCTATGCCGCCACCGATGCATGGATCAGCCGCGAAGTCTACCTCGCCTTCAAAAAAGCCGGTATCACAGCATCCAAAGCATCCGCTTCTTCCCGCAAGCCACCCGTCATCAGCGAAGCCCTTCAAAACCGGCTTAACAAGATCGGGATCCCCACCCTCAAACGCCACGTGCTATTCTGCCAGGACACCCAGTCCGGCCGATGCTCAACATCCGAAAAGGCGGCCGAATCCTGGAACTTTCTTCGCAAACGCCTCCACCAGCTCAAGCTGACAAACGAGGGCGGAGTTCTCCTATCGCAAGTCAACTGCCTCGGAATCTGCCAAAAAGGACCGATCATGGTGGTTTACCCGGAAGGCACCTGGTATTGCCAATGCACGCCGGATGTAATCGAATCGATCATCCAGGGCCACCTCATCAAAGGAAAACCGGTCAAAGAGCACATCCTGATCACCCGCAAGCTGAAATAGCATCTCCCCAAAAGAGCGGATGGGGTCTTGCGCAATTACACTGTCCGGTGACTTCCGGATCTGAAAAACACCCTTTATCGAAGGTATTTTTTCACGGTCCGCGGATCGACTTTTAACCTCAAGCCAACCTCCACCAGACTGGGGGTGCGACTGTATTCCTGACGCACGTAGAAGCCGATCAGCTCATCCAGCGAAAGTCCTCCTCCACGGATCCGATCCCATTCATCTCCGGTCCCTTCATCTTTCCGGTGGGGATTGTATTCCCCATGGATCATGATGTTGCGCACACATTGCTCCAGTTCGCGGAAATTTCCGGGCCATTCATAGGATGCCGGCATGTGCCGGTGTATCCAGTCCCGGCATTCGGACTCCAGGCGCTCCCCCTCATCCTCTCCCGCAAACTTCCCGCACACGTATTTGAGCAGGATGTTGATCTCATCCGGTTCATCCTGAAGGATTTCCTTCAAGGATGGGGTCCGGATCTGATCCGCACACAAGCGGTAATACAAGTCCTCACGGAAGGTGCCCTTTTTCATGGCCTCTACCAGATCAACATTGGTGGCCGCCATCACCTTTCCCTGAAAACCCAGGGTCCGGGTATCACCCAGCCTTTGGAATTGCCGGGTCTGAAGCACACGCAGCAACTTCACCTGCACCAGCGGGTCGGTGTCTCCGATTTCATCCAGAAACACAGTTCCATAGGTGCCGCTGGATTCGAAGTATCCGACCTTGTCCGACAACGCTCCGGTGAAGGCTCCCTTCTTGTGGCCGAACAGCTCCGACTCAATCAGCGTCGGTGAAAGCGCCGATAGGTTGATCGCATGGAAGGACTCGGTGAAGTTGCGTTCAAAACGCATCTGTTCCCGGTCAAAGGGAATGTAACGCGACAAGCCGATGCAACGCGCCACCACTTCCTTACCGGATCCCGAAGGGCCACATATCAAGGTATAGATGTCGGACATGCGGTTGTAGAGCGAGCGGATGTAGCGCCGCATGTCATGCGTGAAAACCGAGTCCCATACCCGCGCCCGCATTCGGTTCAAACACACGCTGTTTCCCTTGAGCGTGTGAAAAGCATGGTAGTACGCCCGCCGGATCTGAAAACAGAAACCCGCGAACACTTCCACTTCGTAATCCGGGTTCAATACCCCCTCGAAGGGTCCAAACCACTCCCTGAATTCCCTCTCCAGAGAGGCATACGCCTCCCAACGCCGGTTGTCCAAAGGATGATCCAGACACCTCCGGATGTAATGATCCATCTCCTCCAGAATCCAGTGAAACAAGTAAACATACACCAGATTCTCGTACACCCTGAGGTGCCTCGCATCCACCGGTTTGCCAACCTCCTTCCGGTGCCGCACCACCGCCTTCTTCAAGAGATGCCGGGACACCGCGATATACGACTCAATGTTCAGGTTGCGCGGCTTCCCGTCAGCCACAGCCATTGGTTCATATCCAAAACCCTGATCCCGGATGAGCTCAAAAAAGCGCCGGTTCAGCTCCAGACGCTCGGACTTGAATGGATTGGCGTAGATCAGACCCCCAAGGGTCTCGGCAATCTCCAGTTCAGCAGCAGAAAACAACCTGTAAGGCATACAATATATGCATGTGAACATTCACAATTTGTCGACCAAAAATCGACACACCCCAAAACCTCCCTAGCAATAGATACCTTATCCAGCTACACTGCAATGACATACAAATCCACCGCCAAATTGGCACGCAGCCTGCAAATCATCCGCATCCATAATATCAACCGAACCAAATATGAAAACTCCAACAACCACAGGTTTTATCAGGCGATCCGCAGTATCCGCAATTGCCTTGTTCTCTGGACTGTCGGCCCTATCACTGAATGCGGCCGGACTCCTCAAGATCGGGGACCCTTCCCTTCAGGACCTCCAGATCACCGACCATCAGGTCAAGGTGACGATCAACAATGGATTCGCCCAAACCGAGGTCCTCCAAACCTTCCACAATCCGAATCCCACCGCATCCGAAGCGCTCTACACGCTCCCCTTGCCACAACATGCCAGCCTTTCAGAGATGGAAATCCTGCTGGGCGAAAAGCTCATCCGGGGTGAGGTGGTCGAGAAGAAGCAGGCGCAGGACATCTATCAAAAAGAAGCTGCTGCTGGAAACGATGTTGGATTGGCCGAGAAAAGCGGATTCCAGCGCTTCGAATTCTGGGTATCAGCGGTTCCGGCCATGGGAAACGCGACCGTCAGAACGGTCTACTATCAACCGATCGAGATCGACTCGGAAATGGGCAAATACACCTACCCGCTCGAAGAGGGGGGAACCGATGACGCCGCCGATGCGTTCTGGCTGCAAAACGATACCGTCACCGGTCAATTCTCGATCGATGTTACGGTGAAGTCCTCGATTCCGGTGAGCTCGACGCGTTCCCCTCTTTATGCAGGGGTCAACGGATTTGATGAACACGGAAACCCCACCTTCCGCTATGAATCCCAAGGAGGATCCCTCAACAAGGATTTCGTATTCTACTACCTGCTCCAGGACAACCAACCGGGCCGGATCGAGGTTATCCCCTACCGTGCCGATCCATCCAAACCCGGCACCTTCCTGATGGTCATCACCCCCGGAATCGACCTTCAACCCCTCGATCAGGGAGCCGACTACGTGTTTGTATTGGATACATCCGGCAGCATGACCGGCAAAATCGGAACCCTTGTTTCGGGAGTGAAACAGACCATTCAGTCGTTCCGACCGGTTGATCGTTTCCGAATCGTGCTTTTCAACAATAGCGCCCGCGAACTGACCCGCAGTTGGGTACCCGCGACTCCGGATAACGTGAGCCACGCGCTGGGAGAATTGGATGCCGTGCGCGAGTCCGGCGGCACCAACCTCTACGATGGCATCATGCAGGCCCTCAAAAACGTGGATGCCGATCGGGTGACCAGCATGATTCTTGTGACCGATGGGGTTACCAACACCGGCAACATCAACCCGGCCAGCTTCGTTAAGCTGATCACGAGCAAAGATATCCGCACCTTCGGTTTTCTCATGGGTAACAGCTCGAACTGGGAGCTCATGGAACAGATCTGTGCGGCATCCGGCGGATCCTACAAGGCGGTGTCGAATAGCGACGACATTATTGGCCAGATCCTCCTCGCCAAAAACAAGGTGCTCCACACGTGCATGCACGACGTCACGATCCAAATCAAAGGAGCGCAGACCTACGATGTATCCCGTAGCCAATACGCCAAGGTATTCCGTGGACAACAGCTGGTTCTTCTCGGACGGTACGCTGCGCCTTCCGAGGCTGAACTCGAAATCAGCTGCAAGATATCCGGACAACCACAGGTCTACCACACCCGCTTCAGCTTCCCGGAAACCGACACCACGCATCCCGAACTCGAGCGGATCTGGGCGCTGAAACAGATCGAGGAACTCCAATCCGCAGAGAAACTCGGGTTCGTGGATTCCAAGGAGAGTGCCAGTGCGATCCTCGACATTGCACTGCATTCCCAGATCGTAACCGATCAGACATCCATGATCCTGCTCGATGACGAGGCATTCAACCGCTATGGCATCGAGCGCAAAAACGCCACCCGCACGGCAACGGAACGCCAGGCCCAGAGCATCCGCAACACGGCGACTCCGCAGAGCCATGTGGTCGACTCAAATCAGCCGGCATTCCCTCACTCAGCCCCCCGACTGCCTTCCGGCGGCGGCGGTGCAATCGACCCACTCTCACTGCTGGCGCTCCTCGGACTTCCCTTGATCAAGCGATTCAGGAAAAACAAATGACCCCATCAACCCCACCACCTTTCACACCATGAACACACGATCCATATTTCTTGCATCCACACTCTCCATCCTCGCTGCCTGCCACGCCCATGCTTCGCAGGATAACGGCACCCTGCTCCAGACCCGGATGTGGACCGACCGGAACCTCACCAATCCCGCTCTATCCGTGCCCGAGTCCACGATAAACCAATCCATCGAACGTTTCTGGAACCTACCGGAGCGGCCTCTGCCCGAGACACCGGCAACGCAGCCCACCCAACCGGCAAGATCGCCCTATATGCAGCACCGCTGCCGCCGGTACGCATGCAGCGAACCGATCACCGCCCCCGCAGTGCCCCCGCACCGGGACCACCTCGCCCAACAGCAAAGCAACAACCAACGCCGCGGGTTCCTCGGCATTAACCTCTTCAACCTGATCCCCATCGTGGACATCGTCTACGGAAAGGCCGAAACCACATCATCGGATCATGTCAACTCCTACAAATAAGGCCCCCCGATCCATGCCCTGGTTGACCATCACAACCGGGGCGTTGGCCCTTTTCCTCCATCTGATGCCTGAGGCGACTGCGGAGTCCCTTCAGTATTCCCGGAGCGAGCTCGCGAATGGGGCCTTGTGGCAGTTGATTACCGGACATCTGACCCATTGGAACCTCAACCACCTCCTCGCGGATCTTGCCGTTTTCGGACTCCTTGGAACCATGGTCGAATCCAGATCCCGCAAAAGCCTTGCCGTGATCCTAATCGGCTCCGCACTGCTGATCGGTATCTCCGTCTATATTCTGCTTCCCGGCATCGACCATTACCGGGGGCTTTCGGGAATCGACATGGCGCTTGCGGGCTTTGTTATCCTCGACAACCTCCTCCAATCCCGCAGAAAACCGGATCGCCCCGAAGCCATACTCTGGACCCTCGCGCTCGTCGGGCTATTTGCCAAACCGGCGATTGAAATGGCCCTCGGGCACCCGATCTTCGTTCAGGATCTGGGAGCAAATGTGGTGGGACTCCCCGCACCTCACTTCGTTGGCGCCATCATCGGCATCTCGGTTCTTCTGATTAAACCGGCATGCATCCCGCCCAACCCCCAAAGGGACGAGCATGCCTGATCCAACTCGATCCGCTGATCATCCGGCAGCCAGCCTCTCACGATCCGGCTGACACCAGTGTCCCATCGCGAAATGCCAACCCGAGCCGACCCTCGCATTCCGGACTCAGGGCCGAAGGTATCCCTTCTCGAGCGACTCCTCAATCAAGGCGTGGGCATACTCCCAAAGGGTGCCGGATGCATCGCCGATCGCACGGTTGATGCGGATCACATCGGCGCTTTGCACACCATTCTCCTCCCAGCTATGCCCTTTTGCCCAGTAGTTATGGAGGAGCGGAATAAAGCGGTCACAGGCATTCGCGAAACGCGACTCCGGAGTGGCCTTCGATTCGAACTCATCCCAGAGAGCCCTGAACTCCACACGCTGCGGATCCGGCAGCATTCCAAACAAACGATCCGCTGCCTCCAGCTCCCTCGCCTTCTTCCCCTCGTTACCCGCCATGTCGTAAATGTAGGTGTCGCCGGCATCAATCTCGACAACGTCATGAACCAGCAGCATCCGGATCACCCGGTTGAGATCCACCGGTTCGTCCGAATGCTCCACCAGAGTCATCGCCACCATTGCCACATGCCAGCTATGTTCCGCCGAGTTCTCCCTTCTTGACTCATGGGAAAGGATCGAACGCCTCACAACCGACTTCAACCGATCCAATTCCCGCAAAAAGCCGATTTGCTTCTCAAGGGTATCTTTCATACCCGACAGCATCACCCCTCAAACCTAACCCGCGCAATGCTTTTCCCAACCAATCCGCATGATCTCCGCTCCGGCGATCCCCTCCTTACCCGAGCGCATCAGGACTAGATTTTGAGATTGAGCAAAAGCACGGATTACGCTAGATGAATCCAATACCATGGGAAGTGAAGTTGTCGACGATCATCTGCGTTTGTGTGAGGAATTGCTGACGCTACTCAAAGAAGAGAACCGGAGATTGAAACATCAGGGAGAAGCTCCCGACGAAACCACACTGGAACGAAAACGCGAATTGCTTCCGGCCTTTGACGCATCACTCGCTGCCATGCGCACCCTTCAGGAAATGGATCCTCACATTCTGCCGTCGCTGAGGGAGAAGCTGAAAAACGCACAAAACCTCATCATGAAGATGCTGCTTCTGGACCGGGAAAACGAACAGCTACTCCTGAAAGTGATCGTTCCCGTCGTAAAACCGGAAGCGAACAAACCGGGGATGCAAACCTTGAGGTCCATCTATCAACGGAATCAGAAACCGGACACGCATGGGTAAGCGTCAGCATTCCCCAGCCCATAACGGGACATGACATTGTCCTGCGCACGCGTATCCGTATCTTCTCCGACCCAACTATTACTGCTCCAGCCATTGTCGTCTTGGCCCACAAACGCACCGGAAGCCTTCGTCGCTTGCTTGGGTCCTTGATGAGGGCCTCTTACGGAGACCAGAACGTTTCCCTTATCATCAGTGTGGACCATGGAGCAGATCCGGACGTGGAGTGTTTGGCAAGGTCTATGGAATGGCCATTCGGCCCCCGCGAGGTCATCATCCGGGAAGAGCGCCTCGGGTTGAAGGATCATGTCTATGCCTGCGGACGTTGCCTGGAAAGAGCAGGCAGCATGATCATGCTGGAAGATGACCTTATGGTTGCTCCAGGATTCTATGAGCTCGCGTGCCAGATGATACAAACATACAACAACGATGACCGCATTGCGAGCATGGCGCTTTACCATCATGGATTCAACGAAACATCAAAGATGCGCTTCTGCCCGCTTCTGGATGGATAGGATGGATACTTCCTTCAGGTCGCCGCCTCCTGGGGACAATGCTGGACATCATCCCAATGGGAACATTTCTCCCGCTGGAGTGAGGACCAAACGCATGAATCAGTCGAAGCAAAAAGGATTCCATGGGACATGCGCAAATGGCCTTGGAGTTCATGGAAGAAATGGCACACGGCATTCCTGGTGGACACCGGACGGTATGTCGCTTATCCACGGTTTTCCACCACAACGAACTTCATGGAGTTGGGCGAAAACCACTACGAAACCGACGCGACCTACCAAAGAAAGCTTCTGGTCGAAAAACAACACTGGAACCTGCCCACGCTCGACCATTCGCTCAGCCGCTACGATTCCTATTGCGGGATAGAACCCGACATTCTCAAGCGTCTGGCACCGGAACTGGTTCAATTTGACCTGACTGTGGATCTATCAGGCATGAAACCGGGCCAGACCCTTGTGGGCATCGCGGTCACCATTCTGAATCGCCTTGATCCGGCATTACTCGAATGCGCTCCGGATCTTGTGCTCTCGTACATTGCGATACATCGACAACATTCATCGCAACGCTTTCCTGTTTCTACCGACACATTCCCGTGGGACATGTTGAGGCTGGCCTCCGCACGGGAGACCTCCAATCTCCATGGCCGGAAGAAGCGAATCGTGTCCTGACCGGACGTCTCGCCTCCCTTCATTTCGCACCTACCCCAAACCCGTCTCAAACTCGGCCCCAGTCTTGACCAGCATCGAAAACCGATCGATCCGCGCCGGACAAACCCTTCAGTTCCAGATTTCAGCAAACGACGCTGATGGGGACACCCCTACCTTTTCTGCTACCCGAAGCAATCCCTGAACACTCTAGGCGAAACGGAATATTCCATTCAACCGAGGGTCATGAACCCGGCGAGTATCGCATCCCCTCAAAACTGAACGAGCACACACAAATCACTTCCCTCAGGTGAGAGATGATTCGGAGCCCGTAGAAACCGCTCCAATTCAACTTCAGGATCAAAAGGGCTTTCAAAAAAATGAATTGTGGTAGCCTTTTCACGAAACGCCTCCAGAAAAAATTCAGAAGTGTAAGAGAGCGGATGCACAAGAGAAGAAAAAGGCTTCCACTTCAATCCCATCTCCTTAGCCTTCCTGCCGCCGCAATTTGGAACCTCCAGCAGAAGTGTTCCACCCGGATTGAGGATTTTTCCGAAAAGATCAAAAGCAATGGATGGACTCGGAATGTGCTCTAAAACTTGTCTGGAAAAAATGCTATCCACTTTGATCCCCCGTGCCAGAATCATCTCGGGATCATAGAAAAGAACATCGCCAAAATGCCGGTTGCCAAATTCGACCCTATCCTGCGCCACATCAATGCCAATGGCCTTCATGCCTGACTGGGAAAACTGGTACACGCCATACCCCCATGCACAACCATAGTCGAGAACACTCCTCACGTTGAGCCCTTGCAGCAAGCTGATGTAGGGACTGAAATCCTTAGCGTATCCCTCAAAGTGGGTGTCTTTGAGACGGGCCATATCTTCATCCTTCGGCAAATCGGTCGCTGCCCCGTGATGAGACTCGGCATACGCCTTTTGATAAAAATACTCATTGAAACCCATATCCTGCTTGGGGGCCCGGAAAATCAACTTACAGGAGTCGCAGATACGGACATGGCTCAAAGGAGAGTTACGACCTACGTACCGAGACTCTCCCGAATGGCAGAACGGGCATCTGAGATCCTGAAACGGAGAAAACGCTTTCATGATTCTCAAAGCGTTGTTTCTGTTGAAAAGAGCTTTCATGGAGCGACACGATACACTTGAACGAACAATCGGACCGAACAGACCAAAAATCTATGACAGACCATAGAGCTCCAGCTGATTCATGTTAGAACCAAATACTATGTCCAGATCCTTATGACAAGTTTCATATTCAGCCCTCCACCTAATCGTGTAAAAATACTCGAATTTCGCTTCCAGCATACCAACCATCGGCAACCCTTTTTCATCACCTGCACACAGGCAGCCGAACCACAGCACGGCATCCGCCCTCCTCGCGGTTGATCAACTCAAGCGCGCCTCCATTGGCCTCGGCGATTTGTCGGCTGATGACGAGTCCGATCCCGCTTCCGCCATGCTTGGTCGAATAGAAGGGAACAAAAATGTTCTCACCGTTGCCAACCCCCGGACCACAGTCATCGATTCTCACCACCGCATCCAGCCCATCCCGCACCCAACTGACCTCGACTTGGTGCGGTCCAGTCTCCTGATTGGCTTCGATGGCATTGCGGATGAGGTTCACCCACATCTGCCCGACCTGATCCCCATCCACCATCACCCGGCAGGCGATCCCCGGATGGAGCACGATGGAGCCGTCATCCACAAGTTGGACCACCCGGGCGAGGGAGGATTCCAGATCCACTTCCTGGCGAACCGGATCCGGTAGCTTGGCGAGACGCGCATAATCCTCCACAAAACGGTTCAAACCCTGAGCCCGCTGGGATATCGTATCCAACGCGAGAAGCGTGGATGATTTGCGTTCCTTATCCATCTCCACCCGCTCGACCCGGGATCGGAGGCTCTGCGAGAGGGAGATGATCGGAGTCAGTGAGTTATTGAGCTCGTGCCCCAACACACGGATCAGGCGCTTCCATGCGTTGCGCTCTTCCTCCCGCAAGGGGTTGTCAACATCCGAAAGCATGAACAGGTTATGTGAGCGTCCTTCTTCCCGGAACCGGTTCACATGCACCAGAAAACGACTGCTCCGTTCCGGAAAGCGCAGCCACAGGGTTCGCCCGTTGGAGATCCCCCACAGATCATCCAGACCCAAGCCTCCTACATTCTTACCCAACAGGTTGTTGCGGGTTTGCTGGAGCAACTTTGCAGCATACTCGTTAAGCATCGATAAGCTCTGATGATCGTCGACGCCCAAAATCGCAAAATCCAACTGATCGATCAGAACCTGAAACCGCCGGACCGCCTCCTCCGCTGCAAAACGGTTGCCCTGCAAAATGTCAGCCAATCGGTTGATCTCCTCGTGCAGGACGCCCAAAGCATCCGATGATGAATATCCCTTGATCCTACGGGAATAATCGCCCTGATGGAGCGAACTGACCATGTTTGCGAGTGTGTGAAAGGGATCATGACACAATCGCCACATTAGCACGGCCAGAATCCCAAGGCTCAACAAATACAAGAAAACGAGCAGCCAGAACAGGTCATCATTCAGGGGCCCAAACATCCGCTCATAGGCAACCAGTGTGATGACCGGCAGAACCGGATACAGTCCGAGAATAAACAACTGCAACGAAAACGGGATACGCCCAACTGACCGCCTGAACTTCATCATAGTCCGAAACTCTGAAGTCTACGGTAAAACGTGGCTCGACTCATTCCCAACTGACGTGCCGCCTCGCTGACATTTCCACCGTTGCGGCGCAAGGCCTTCTCAATCAACACCCTTTCCACATCCTCCACGCTCATTGATTCCAGATCGATCGGCCCGGAGGATGATCCCTCCATCATGAGGTTGCCCTTTTCAACTACCTTTCCCTTGCACAGCAAGACGGCCCGCTCCAAAGCATGCTCCAACTCACGGATATTACCCGGCCATGCATAATTCATCAGCGTTTGCTCCGCATCCCGGTCAAAGCCCTCAATCGTTTTGCGGTATTTCGCCACCCATTTGCGGAGAAAATGCACTGCCAACGGCATGATATCCTCGCGCCGCTCCCGCAGGGGCGGCATTTCAATGGTGACAGTATTAAGCCGATAGAACAAATCCTCCCGAAAACCCTTCTCGGCCACCCGGTCGCGCAACGGTGCGTTCGTCGCAG
>JAQVLM010000422.1 GCA_028704125.1 Opitutales bacterium | reverse complement strand
GGCGGCGAACTCGGCTCCGGCGGCGGGATTTACAACTCCGGCACACTGACGCTGACCAACTGCACGGTATCGGGTAATGAAGCGACGGGTAATGAAGCGACGGGTAATGAAGGCGTCGGCGGCGGGATTTTCAACCCTTATGGCACACTGACGCTGATCCGCAATATTGTTTCCGGGAACAGTGCACTAAACGGATCGGAGATTTTCTCGGATGGTGAGTATGGTGAGAATGGTGGCACCATCGACGCCGATGAATACAATGTCTTCGGGCACAGCGGGCTGACCACTGCCCAGGCGTTTGTTGCGTTCGCTCCCGGAGCCACCGACGTCACCTGCAGCTCGGATGGAACCATTCCCACCGTAATCGCCTCCATCCTGAATACAACCTTGGCGGACAATGGCGGGCCGACGCTGACCCATGCGCTGGTGGCGAACAGCCCGGCTATCGATCTTGCCTCCACCGGGCCCGACACTGACCAGCGGGGAATCGCCCGCCCGCAGGGATCGGGAGTGGACGCCGGGGCTTATGAGTATGCAAGTGACCCATCGATGAGCGTGAGTTTGGCTACGCTCGACGTCGCGGCCGCCAGCGAGAGCCACGCCCTCACCGTCACTTCCAATGTGGTCTGGACCGCCGCCACCGCTGCGGAATGGCTCACGATCACCCCGATATCCGGCATCGGAAACGGAAGCGTCAACGTTACAGCATCCGCGAACACCGGACTGGCGCGCGACGGAATCATCACCTTCTCTGCAACGGGGGTGACACCCGTGACCGTGACCGTGACGCAGGCGGCTGGCTCCGTCCCACCCAATACGGCCCCGCGCTTCCAGAACATCGGAAACAAGACCGTCAAGGCCGGACAATCCATTACCTTTCAGGTCATCGCGGATGATGAAGATGATAACGTGCTGCAGTATTCGGCCACCCATCCGTGAGGCTCTGGTTGCTTTTGAAGGATACGCTTCGCGGGGGAGAATCTATTGCCACAGAGCGCAAATAGACCAAAAAGGGTGCTTCTTCCGTAGCGGAACACGTGAGTGTTCCGGGCCGGCGTTCTTGGATTGGAGAAGAAGAGGTTCTCACGCAGAGACCCGGAGACGCAAAGGTGGGAAGGTGGACGGGGTGCATTCGTCCCGTAGCGGAAATCGTGAGATTTCCGTCTTTCGGGATCCCAGATTGGAGGAGAATCTTAGCCACAAAGCACACATAGAATATGGAGCTGCTGTTCTTTCTTCGTGCTCTTCGAGTCCTCCGTGGTTAAAAAGAATTCTTCTTATTTGGACAGGATTAACAGGATCTACAGGATTGAAGAAGAATTGACTCACGTCCGTTTGACGCTGCATGCAGCGTCTGCACTCAAGACACGAAGGCGCCAAGGAAGAGGGGAAACGGAGCACTTCGGATTAAATGGGAGCATCAACCAACAATACATGGCGTTGGTTCTGTGGAAATTCGCGAATTCTGCTGACCTTAAGGGGTAATCATTCCGGAATCGTAGCCGGGTGTTATGGGGATGGTCTTATTGAGGGTTCGCTCGGTGGTATTCAATCTTGGCTGTATCAATGGCTATTTGCGCCGTTTCCAATATGCGTCTGCTCTTCAGTATTGCCACAGGTTTTCCAGACATGTGTATGGTGAGACACGTTACCCGATAGAGAAATGCGCCGGCAGTAAGTGCTACCATTCCCAGTAGCAGGGCCAATGTGGAGAAAAAAATGAAGGAGCTCCCAACCATTAAAAACGCGAGTATACAGCTGATTGGAAGTGAAATAGAGGCAACCAGTGCCATGATCCCAATCACCGATAACGGCCGGAATTCTTGAATGCTGGATGCCGAGATGCTGGGGTAAAACACCGTGGCATTTCCAATTGAAAGCTTTGTATCGTGAACGGTTAGTTTGTCGTGTTGAATAACGATCTTGTCTCGCATGGGATAATTGGAGGACGGGTTTGGTATCGAGGGATTCTTTTGCCGGCTATTTATACAGCGGGCTGTCTTGGTATTCAAGTTCCTTGTATGAATTTGGGGGCAGTTTAGGTATCGGTGGATGGGAGGCCATTTCTTCGCTTTGTCCGCTCAAGGGTGGTACACTTTCAAATGCTGACGAATGGTACACTTTGGTTGCTGCCTGACATGTTGGCTTGTCCGATGCGTGTTGCTCTATTGGTGGCCGTTTCAGGTCTGCATTCAACGGTTTCCGGATTTGGCCGAAAAAGATAAGTGCGGTTTTAGGGCTTTTTCTGACTCGAGAAAGGGCCCGGACCGCCTGGTATCGCGCACGATCGCGATGCGTTATTGGCTCACAAGCTGGGCGGATTTGGTATCGTAGTGGTAGTCGCTGATCGTTCCATCTATGAGCCTTTGAACGGTTTCCTCGATCACGGGAAGCGGCACCAGGAACCACTCTCGCGGTGTCACTTCAAACCCGAACCGATCCTTCAGTTCGAAATCCAGTCGCGCGCTTGCGAAGAATTTGTGGAGGAGATGCTCGAGCTTCGTCCGATTGATGTTTGCCAGCTTGTAGGTGGCGACAATGTCCACGTCAGCCAGCAGGTAGGTGGCATCTTTTTTCGCGTTGGCGATACGGGTTCTCACATCGCCACCGGTCACCCCGATCTTGTGGATCACCTCGCGGTTTTCCGCTATGAAGGCATGGTCCGATTTGCTCCGCAGGACGTAGATCGTTCCCGCATCGACGTCATCAAGATCCCACTCGTAGCCAAAAGTCAGTTGAGAGACTCCCTTGGAACGGACGACCCGACGGGCAGAGGGATCATCATAAAACGCGCGCTGCAGGGATCTCAGCAGCATGTTGCTCTCGGTGCCGTTGGAGAAAACGAGGCGCAAACGTCGATCCACCTCGCCAGCGGTGGTTTTGAGCGGCTCGCCCGTTTCGGCCACATAAAGCGTGACGCCATTGAGAATGAAAAAGTCGTGCTCGCAGATACTTCGATTCTCAGCGGTGATGGCTTGCGTCTGGGCGAGTCCTGAACGGATCTCCTTTTCCACCTGCCCGAACAATGGCTTGAACTTCTCAAAGTCTTCGCAGGGCGTGCGTTGGGCGACTTCCTCTGCAGCCCGCTTTACCGCCGCCGGACGCACATGCTTCAACTCCGTGATGTCGGCTCCGTCCATCTCATCGGCCCCCAGGGCGGCCAGTAGCTCGTCGTCACTTGGTTCGACATTCACCGGCGCACTCAACTGATACGCTGCGGCATCTTCCCGGAGCACACTCGACTCGCCTGTCCCATCAGGAAATCCAAGGAGGCCACTCGGATCGCGACCCATAAGCACGTCGCGGCATTCAGCGGAAGCACGCC
>JAQVLM010000421.1 GCA_028704125.1 Opitutales bacterium | reverse complement strand
TGGGCTCCTCAATCACGCGCCCCACCATCACCACCGAAAAATACTCCCAACGGAGATCCGGACACTCGATTGCCTGCGAATCCGTGAGAGATGTCAGGATAATGCCTCGAACGCCTCTGGACCGGAGTATCTCAGAATGCCGGTCTCCACTGATGGCCGGGTCCCAGTAGTATTCCTCGAAATCGTATCCCAAGCGATCCGCATACTCCCGACAGGCCCGGATCAAACCCTGCCAGTGATCCTTGAGGTAACGTCCAATCAAAATCGCCATCCGGACGGATGATTTCCGTTCGATGAAGCTGTTGCGGTATTTCACCAGCGCGGAAACCATCGGATCTGGCCGGTATCCCAGCCGATCAGCGGCCTCCCGTATCCGGCGCCGGGTATCCACCGATATCAAAGGAGAATCCTGAAGAGCACGGGACACCGTGGCATGATTGACCCCACAGGCCTCGGCAATGTCCCGCATAGTGACGCGCTTGCGTGGATGATCTGAATCAGACATGAGAAAATAGGGGAGGTTTCACATACACTGTTTTCGGCAGAAAACGAAAAGACAACAGCTATTCTTCAGATTTCGAATTCGCGCTTATCCCGAATGCCGTAATTTGGTTTTTCGCTATTCCAATAACAGAATCCATTCAAATGCACTAGGGTGCATGGAAGGGGGCTTATCAAGCGGAACCCCTTCGACACATTGACTTCCACCCCCTATGCGTATCTTCAAATATATCCACCGTCCCGATACCATCTGTTCATCCAAACTGATTCCCATGAAGTCACCTGCATCCAGAAAGGGTCTGCTGACCCTCGCACTCCTCTTCGGAACAGCCACCTGTGGTCTGGCTTCGGAAAGCTATCACCTGCACGAATCCGGCTATCTCGAGAAGCGCGGCGTCAACGTCACCCTGTTCGCGGACTACTATCCCGAGGGGCATCAGGGCGCGCTCACCATTATCCAAAATGGTGAACGCATCGCGGCTAACGGCGACATCCGCCTCGAACCCACCCCGGGCCAATGGGATCCGATCCCAAAAGTCATCGACAAAGGGCATGATCCGGAAAAAGGATTCCTGTGGGCCACCCTTGCCTTCCCCGACGAGGCTCGCGACCGCAAGGGTTTCAATCCGATTGTCTATCCCGACCTGAAATTCCAATACCACATCCGGGTCATTCCCGATGGCGACTCCTTCATGATCCATGTGGATCTCGACGAACCCCTCCCCACGGAATGGATCGGAAAAGTCGGCTTCATCCTCGAGCTCTTCCCGGGGCATTTCTTCGAGCGTCCCTTCATCATGGATGAGCAAACCGGCATTTTCCCAAGGCAGGTCAACGGACCATTCATGCATTCACCCGACGGCAAGCACACAGCCGAGCCGCTCGCCACCGGAAAACGCCTCACCCTTACCCCCGAGCGAAACGGCGACCTGATCGTGATCGATGGCAAAGGATCCACGCTGGAACTCATCGATGGCAGGTCCATCCACAACAACGGATGGTTCATCGTGCGTTCGGCGATTCCGGAAGGTGCCACACGGGACGCCATTATATGGGAAGTCAATGTATCGTCCGAAAAAGACTGGACCTACAAACCCGTGCTTCATCTCTCACAAGTCGGATACCATCCGGACCAATCGAAGGAAGTGGTGATTGAACGCGATCCCAACGACACCCGCGCCATCGAGGCGATCACCATCGAGCAAATTCAGCCGGACGGGTCCCGCAAGACCGTCAAAACCGGCAAACCCGAAGCATGGGGACGATTCCTCCGCTACGATTACCTCACGTTTGATTTCAGCGACCTTCGCCAGCCCGGACTCTACCAGGTGGCCCAGGGTAAGAACGTCTCCAACTTATTCCGGATTGATCCGCTCATCTACGAACGGCATGTCTGGCAACCGACTCTTGAGTATTTCCTTCCGGTCCAGATGTGCCACGTGAGGGTAAACGACCGCTACAAGGTATGGCATGATTTCTGCCATATGGATGACGCACGGATGGCACCGGTTGACCACAACCACTTCGATGGTTATATCCAAGGCCCGGACACCCTCACCAAATGGAAATCCGGGGAGAAAGTCCCCGGCCTCAACAAGGGTGGATGGCACGACGCGGGAGACTATGACCTCCGGGTGGAATCCCAGATTGGAACCTGTTATGCCCTCGCTCTGGCACAAGAGGAGTTCGGTGTGGATTTCGATACCACTACCATCGATCAGGACTCCAGCATCGTCGAGATGCACCGGCCCGACGGCACACCGGATATTCTCCAACAGATTGAGCATGGATTACTGAGTGTGCTCGGAGGCTACGATGCACTCGGCAGACTCTTCCGCGGGATCATCGAAAACGATCTCCGGCAATACGTGTTTCTCGGAGACGGAGCAGGCATAACCGACAATCGATTCTACGATGCCGCGCTCGAGCCCGGTGAGTTGGGAGCAGAAACCTCCTCCATTCCCGATGATCGTTGGGTTTTCACCGAAAACAACCCGGCCCACGAGCTGCAGACCGCTGCCGGTCTCGCCGCCTGCGCCCGTGTCCTGAAGGATTACGATGCCGCGCTTGCACAACGTTCGCGGGAGGTTGCCATTGCCCTCTTTGATGCCGCCGTCATACCCGACCCGGTTAAGGAACAAGGCGGCACTCAGGACGGCAGCCCCCGTGCACTCGCGGCAAGGGTCGTCGCCGCCGCCGAACTCCTCCTTACGACCGGGGATGAACGCTACGCAAGGGCTTTGGTCAATGACCTTCCCACCATCGAAAAGCATTTCCGTTACGTGGGATGGGCCGTCGGCAAAGCACGTCACCTCATCTCAGATGAAGATTTCCTGAAACGACTCGACCAAGCCGCCCTCGCCTACCAGTTGGTTGTCCGCGAGCAACAGGCCGAGAATCCGTTCCGCGTACCGTATCGTCCCAACATCTGGGGTGATGGCTGGAACATCCAACGCTTCGGTTACCAACACTATTTCCTCAACAAGACCTGGCCGGATATCTTTGATCTCGAGCCCATGTTCCGCGCCCTTGACTTCGTTCTCGGACATCATCCCGGACAAAACACTTCATCCTTTGTGTCGGGTGTCGGCGCCAAGTCCGTGACCGTTGCCTACGGAGTTAATCGCGACGAATGGAGCTACATTCCCGGGGGTGCGGTATCCGGCACGGCCATCATCCGGCCGGATTATCCTGAACTCAAGGAATGGCCCTACTTCTGGCAACAGACCGAATACGTGCTCGGCGGCGGCGCGACCCACTTCATGTTTCTTGCATTGGCGGCCCATCATGTGTTGAATGAGGCTCCATGAAGTACACGCACGGGGGACTG
>JAQVLM010000030.1 GCA_028704125.1 Opitutales bacterium | reverse complement strand
CATGAACTGGGAAATATCCCGCAAAAACACCCCCAGAGCCGAGAAGAACCAGTGGATTCCAAGCGCCATCAGCAACATCGGGAAAACGATCAGCGGAAACCACAGTGCCGTCATGCTCAGGCCCCTTCCGATGAACACGAGACCAATGACAAACAATCCGATGCTGATCAGGAAATTGATCAGCGTCGCCCCAAAAGTGGCAACCGGCAGAACTTCCAACGGAAACACCACTTTCCGGACAAAATTCGGATAGTTCAGGATCGTACCGGGGGCGACCGCCATCGAATCCGCGACCAGGCTGAAAAGTGTCAGGCTCAGAAAAATCCCCAAACCGAAATCCGTCTTGTTCTCGGACGGAATCACATTGTAGGTGCTCCCGAAAATGAAACCGAACACCAAAGTGTAAAGCCCCATCATCATCACCGGTAAAAGGATCGACCAGGTAACCCCCAGTAAACTGCCTTTATGGCGCTCCTGAAAACTCCGCAATACGAACTGCTTGAGCAATCCACGGTTGATGTGGATGCTGCCCAATGCCACCAAGGGATTGAGGTTCATCCAAAATTTGCCCGAACGGGCCTTCAATGACTGACGCATGGTGCGAAGCCGGAAATTACAAGTTAGTGTGAATGGTGTTGAGAATCAGGAGGGAATGCTCCCGGTCTCCGATCAGTCCGGTGCGAATGCGAATGGCAATCAGATCCCGCGGCTTGGAGTCAAGTTTGATCTCGATCTTCTTGTCCGACGCATCCCTGTATACAAATCGGGAGGTAACCGCATCACTGGATTCGCGGACCCTCACATATCCCATCTGAAGCATGGTTTCCTTTACCGCCTCGATGCAATCCACCATGGGTGCGTTCAGATGGGATTCGAGCCCACCCCTCACAAAAGCATAAGCGCCCGCGCCAGCACCCGCCGCCACGACCAGGCATCCGGTCATGGGCAGAGTAAGCCCGACCAGTATCAGCAAGGATGCCCACCATTTCTGCATATGCCTTTTGTTCATGATCTGTCTAAGCCTGCCACATTTCACATTCTGAATGCAAGCCCGCATCATTCGAACCAATATCAGCGCCAAACCAACCTAAAACCGGATCCGGGTCGTAAACCAAGGGGAAAACCCGAGCCCCCGGAATCCAACCATTTCCTCGTATTTCCGGTCACCCACGTTTTCAAGAACCAACGCCAGCTCCACTCCATCCGATGGAACCCAGGAAAGGCGGAGATCGATCCGCTCATAAGCCCCGAGCTCCACATCCCCTGTCGGGATAGAAGAATCGTGGCGCCTGCCGGTGTGGGTCAAACGAACACCCCATCTCCAGTATTCACCCATCCAACCATCCACATCCAAACCAAAACGCCGATCAGGACGCCCCCTTAAAGGAGGTTCTCCAGTCCCCGGATCCATCTCAAGCCAAATCCCGAAGACCCTGACCCGCAAATCCTCCATCGCCTGCCAGTCCGCATTAAGCTCGATCCCTTCGATGGTTACGTTTCCACGGTTCACCAGCTGAGGTGGCGGACCGGGGTCGAAGTCAATCATGCCGGAGTAGTCATTGCGGAACACGCCCAACGTGGCGATGATATCGGCAGCAGGAACAAAGATGTCCCAACTGGCCTGCCAGCTTTCGCTCAGCTCCGGATCCAAATCCGGATTACCCACCAGTGGATTCCCCAAGGCGAAGAAACCCGGCAACTTGAAACCCTCACTGAAATGCATCCTCAGCCGGGACCAAACCTCGGGCAAACCCACGGACAATCCAACGCGGTGCAACCATTCCTCTTCCGATCCGGAAGCCTCATTCCAACGCACACCCCACTGAGCCGCCCAGCGATCCCACTCTCCATTCGCCTCAGCAAACATGCTGTTTATGTCGCGCCGCAGATCGAAACGCCCTTCGGAATTGAAAAAGCCGTAATCCACCCGACTGTCACTCATTCCCTCTTCCCGTTCCCACTCGCACCCGGCAAGCACACGAAGCCCGTATTGAAGCGGCTGCTCATACCATGATCCCGCCACCCAACGCGTCAATTCACTGTCCGTACTGCTTCTGGGCAACCCCATCGGGTCACGCACACCTGGCAACACACCCGGAGACACACTCTCATCCGTCCTCCGATAGTGCGAACTTTGGAAATGCAGCACTCCACCGGTTCGCGAAACATCCAACGCATAACGCACACTCATTCCCCCTTCATCTCCGCTGCGCTCTTCCGCATCCCTAAGAACAGCGAAAAGAGGCCCTCCACTGTCGTCCGGAAATGCACGACTCTCATAGTCAGCCCAAAATCCACGGATACTGAGACGATGCCCGTCCGGAACCTCCGGATCAAAGCCAAGACTGACCCTCCGGCTCTTGCGCCGGGTCTCATCGAAGAAACGTCCACCATCCATCTGTCGATAGTGTATGCCACCTGAACCCCAGTCTCCGGTTCCCATGGTCCGCAACTGAACCTCCCATGCGCCATGCATCCCAAAACCACCGGACATCCAGGATTCCGGATCATCGAGGTCGCCAAAACTCTCAATCGATATCACACCGCTGAGTGCACCCGAACCATGCACCGACGACCCGGAGCCATAGGAAATATCGATCCGGTCCACCCCAAGCGAGGGCATCGACGCCATTGAAAACGATGATCCCGTCCCATCCGTCGGGTTGTCGACCTTGATCCCGTCAACCAGACACAGTGCGGCGTTCGGCTCCCCGCCCCGAAGGTAGATCCGGTCACTTCCCACCGACGAACGGTATCCTTCGATGTAAGCTCCGGGAACAAAACTCAGCCAGTCTTCGCCCCGCAGTAAAGTCAAAGGATCCTGCACCCCGCCAAAAACCCGGTGGGCCTGCTGCACAGCCAACCCGTCCAAGCGTGACCCGGATATCACGAGAGCCTCCAGCTCCTCCGGATCGGACCCTGCCCCCGCGCCCACCAACGAGGGCACCAATCCCAAAGCCAAGACCAAAGCTCCCGACAAAGGGATCCACCGGCCAATTCCCGACATTATCCAATCTGTTCTGTTCATGCTCAAAAACCCTTTTCCATAATCCTGTAATGCGGACACGCAACCCCCAATAATCCTGCCCGCCTCCTTGCCGGGCACCCTACCCCTAACAGGCCACTACGCACGACCCAACTCATCGAAAACCTAATCAGGCTTCCGACCAACCCAAACACAGATACTCGGCCTGCTCCAATACGAGCTCAGTTGCCTTCTTTTCCATATCGGGCGGATAACCAAACTGGCGCAATATACGTTTCACCAAAACGCGAATCTGGGCTCGGGCGTTCTCCCGCAGGGTCCAGTCAATACTCACGCTTTGGCGGACTCGAAGAACCAGTTCCTGCGCGAGAAACTTGAGTTTGTCGTCACCCATAACCTTCACTGCGCTGCCGTTGTCGGCGAGCGCATCATAAAAGGCCACCTCATCATCCGTAAGATTCAGTTTTGTTCCCCGACTCTGCGAATCCCGGATTTGTTTTGCCAACTCGATCAGTTCTTGAATCACCTCAACCGCAGCGATGGCTCTGTTTTGGTATTTTCGGATCGACCGCTCAAGCATCTCAGAGAAAGCTCGGGACTGAACAATGTTCTTTCCTGCCCGAGTCTTGATCTCGTCATTGATGAGCTTTTTAAGCAACTCCAAAGCAAGGTTCCTTTGTGGCAGTTGGCGCACTTCCTCCAAAAAGTCATCCGAGAGTATTGATATGTCCGGCTTGTCCAAACCTGCGGCTTTGAAAATATCCACCACTTCCGTCGACGACACCGCCTTTGAGACCAGTTGTTTTATCGCAGCGTCCATCTCCGACGAACCCCGCATCCCTCCTTCAGAGCTGGCTTTGACCAGTGCGGCCCGAATTTCCTGGCAACACCCGACCTCATCGCGGAGAACGATTGCTTTGGGATGCGGCACTGCTAGAGCGAACGCTTTGCTCATTGAGCTGACAGCAGCCAGGTAACGTTCTTTCCCATCCTCAAGCCCGAGCAAATACTCCAATGCAAAGGTAATCTGCTTGATCCGCTCGCTCCCCTTCGAGGTGATGATCACCTCCAAATTCACCCCGTGAAGGATTGATCGCACAATTCCATACTTCTCCAGAAAGACGTTTACCGCTTCTTCCTGATCAATGGTTGCACTGCCCCGACCACCACTCTCCGAGTAGTCTGCCAGCGCCCTTTTCAACGACTCGGCAAGGCCCAGATAATCAACAACAAGCCCTCCAGGTTTGTCGCGAAACACCCGGTTTACCCGGGCGATGGCCTGCATGAGATTGTGTCCACTCATCGGCTTATCCACATACATCGTGTGCATGCTCGGACAATCGAATCCGGTAAGCCACATATCCCGCACGATGACAATCTTCAAAGGATCATCGGGATTCTTAAACCGCTTTGCCAGAAGCTCCCTGGCACTCTTTGTCCTGATGTGCGTCTGCCAGACGCTTTCGTCGGAAGCCGAGCCTGACATCACGATTTTCATCGCACCTAAGGCGTCTTCTTCGTTGTGCCACTCGGGCCGGAGTTTCTTTATTGCCTCGTAAAGATCGACACAAATCCGGCGGCTCATGCAGACGACCATCGCCTTTCCCGCGAGCACCTCCAGCCGAGCACCAAAGTGCTCGACCAAGTCATTTGCAATCAGAGCCAGACGAGCGTCTGCCCCAACCATTGCCTCCAAGGCTGCCCACTTTGTTTTGAGTCTCTCCTTACCAGACTCCTCTTCGCCTTCGGTAATCGAATTGAACTCAGGATCAATAAAGTCCCGTGAATCCTCCGAGAGTTCGATTCGGGCCAATCGGCTTTCGTAGTATATCGGAACGGTGGCACCATCTTCGACTGCCCGGAGAATATCGTACTTGTCGATGTAGTCACCAAAGACAGCTGGCGTGCTACGGTCATCCCGCTCAATCGGGGTTCCGGTAAAACCGATGAACGACGCATTTGGCAACGCATCGTGTAGGTGCCGGGCAAATCCATCGATGAAATCGTATTGGCTGCGATGCGCTTCATCCGCTATGACAACAACGTTCCGTCGATTCGAAAGCAAAGGGAAGGCGTCCCCCTTTTCGTCCGGCATGAACTTCTGGATCGTGGTGAACACAATACCGCCCGAAGCCACTTTCAGAACCTGGCGAATATGGGTTCTGCTTTCGGCCTGAACCGGCGACTGCCGCAGTAGTTGAACACAACCGGCAAAAGTCCCGAACAATTGGTCATCCAGATCGTTACGATCGGTGATGACAACCAGTGTCGGATTTTCCATTGCAGGATGCCTGACGACTTTACCAGCGAAGAACGCCATCGACAGGCTCTTGCCACTTCCCTGAGTGTGCCAGATTACTCCGATACGCTTTTGCCCAAAGTGAGACGAACCTTTACCATAGACGACCTTTGACTCGTCGAGCACCAAGCCAGACTCGTCATCTTCGCGATTGATCCCAACCAGCACTCCGGGATCGGCATCAATCCCACATGCCGAGAGCGTCGCTTCAAGAGCGCGGTTCACGGCCCAATACTGATGATAAGCAGCCCCTTTTTTGATAATATCCGCCCCGTTATCTTCGAATACGACGAAGTTCAGAACAAAATCGACCAAGCGCTTTTTATGAAACAAGCCGCGAACCATCACTTCAAGCTCGGGAGCACCTTTTGGAATAACCTCAGAACCATCCACCGTTCGCCAAGGCATGAAGCGATCCCAGCCACTGGTGAGCATTCCCACCTTTGCCTGAAATCCGTCGGAGATGCCGATCAATTCGTTGGTGGCGAACAGGCTCGGGATATCGCGTTTATAGGTCTGGATCTGATTGAATGCGCTTCTGGTATCAGCCGATTCCGCGGCCGGATTCTTCAGCTCAAGAATCCCGATGGGCATCCCATTCAGGAAGAGCAAGATGTCGGCCCGCCGGTTTTTCTTCTCCTCAACCACCGTAAACTGGTTAACCGTCAACCAATCATTATTCTCAAGATCCTTGATGTCGATCAGCCACACTTTACGGTGCCGTCGCCCGCCAAGTGAATCCGCGGCGATTTCAACATCGACTCCATCCGTGAGGTAATGGTGAAACTGCCGATTGTTGATCAGCAAGTCAGGTGACTTGGGAATGGTGATCTTCCTGACCGCTTCCTCGATAGCAGCTGGAGGCATCTCCGGATTTATACGCTCGAGCGCGGAACGGAGTCTCCCCAAGAGAACAACCTGTCGGAAATCGTCCCGTTCGCAAAAACTCCCTCCTGGCGACAGATCAGGGCCGTAGGCGAGCTTCCAGCCCAGTTCCCCCATCCATTCTAGGCAGGCCTGCTCCAAGACGTTCTCGTTGAGAGCGCTCATTTGAGGAATGAGTCCGACCTGTTCCTCGCCGGAAGGGTAAGCAGCAACTCGGCATCATCATTGAGGGTGTAAACCGCTGGTTGGCCCGTAAGCTTTCGGCAATTTTCAAGGATTATCAAGACGCCTTCTCCCCGACGGTCCATCATTGCGGAACGATCCGTTCGAACCTCCTCTTGAGAGGGGACCGGACACTTTGCCAGGAGGCTCGCTATGGCCTCGTTCCGCGAAGCCTGTCGAAAAGCCAGCGTCTCGATCGTCATGGAATTCGGAATAGTCCCGGGCGAATATATCTCAAGTCGATCCGAAAACAACCGAAGTCGGATCTTCGAGCCGTGGATCGAGTAATCCCGGTGAGCCACGGCATTCACCAATGCCTCGAACACCGCCGTGAGGTCGAACTGCGGTTCATCGTTCCTGCCTAGCGCCTTGCTCGCCCCTATCCACATATTCTTGCGGACAAACTGGCAGGCTTGCCACGCTTGTGCGTCAAGCGGCCCAGTGATGTCGGCTGCATCCAATTGATAATCCGGGCCCGGAGTTACTTCTGTTCCGCGGTACGCCACGGCTTGGATAAAGGCATTAGGCAACCAAATGCGAGGATCCTCTGTCGCCATTAGAACCCCGGCAACAGTAGGACGGAGGACGCCCTCATCGTCGGCTCGCGCCATGCCGATTTTGCCAAGAAAGCTCTCTCGATTGCCGTCTGAACGTGAATTGATGAATCGCTGCCATAGAGGCTTTGAAAGGTCATCAAGGGTTGCGCGAGGAACGACTTGTTCGTCAAAACGAATCAAGCGACTCTGACTCCGTTGCTGAAATAGCCTTGCCAACAAATCGGGTGGCATAGGGCGCTTGCTACTCCCCACGCGGTGAAAGTAGCCTCCCGGGCTCTGGTGAACAAATAGACTTCGCTCAATTCCTACGCGAAGAACGGGCACATCAAAGCCTGAATCGTTTGGCAGTAGCATTCGCTCGATCACCGGAGCGAGCGACGGATTCAGAGAGTCCTGGCAAGCATTTCGAACCATTTCTTCCACTGCATCCAATTGCTCCAACGGGATACCGAACACCGAGCGGGTGTTGTCATCCACTCCAAGAATAAGCACCCCTCCGCGACCATTGGCGAAAGCCGCTATTTCGTCGGCGAGGTCGGACTGTCTGGGTGCCGTTACACGAGTCCCGGAAAACCGGACCTCCTTCAGCTCCAGAAAAGTGTCTTCGCCCAGACTGATTTTCTCCAAAAGTTCGAACCTTGTTTCGAGCATGTTCAAATCTCCTTTCCAAGTCGGTTCCATCGACGGCTAAAGGCCTCGTGGCCGCCTTCCATTATTTCACAAACCTCCTTGCGCACGCTGCCTTCTTGAAGCGCACCGCTGTGTCCATCTTTCACATAACATTGGTTTGTGAAGGAAAAAGCATAAACCATCTCGGCATCGCCATTGACAACGATGTTTGGGTTATGGGTGGCGATGATCAATTGCCTCCGGCACTTGTTCTCACGAATTTGCTTCACGATCAGCTCGTAAATCAAGTGGTTGTCCAAGTCGTCTTCGGGTTGATCGAGCACAAGCGGCTCATCGCCAAATGCCAGGAGAAACGCGAGAATTGCAGCCGCTCTTTGTCCCTTGGACCCCTGACTCAGGGGAACAAACTCCCCGCCCTGCTCCCGCTTATAGGAGATTTTGAGATCATCTTCTGGAAACCAGCAAGCGACACGATCCGCGAACTCAGGCTGCAACCGTTTTCTCTCCAAATGATTGATAAAATGACCTCCGAGTCTTTCTGTCGGCTGAATCAGAGAATTCCTTAGGGCATCGAGGTTTTCTCTGGTGACGCTACCCCTGCAAAGATCGGCAATAAGGCCGCTTGATGAGCCATTGGCTGACAGTTCCAAAATGTCTTTACTGAATCGCTCATCCGGCGCATCAATCAACTCCCGGAACTCGGTTTCGATTTGTTTCGGATCATATCCGAATGGAATCACCTCGATCGACACATAATCGCTTTCAGATAAGTTTCTTGTCACGAAGTCCTGTCTGGCTGATGTGAATTCTGTTCGAACTTGATGAATGCATGAAAGCTGGTCGGCAATCGTCGCCACGAGGACATCCCGATCCTTCTCTAAGGCAGCAAAGCGTTTAATTTCGGCTTCAATACCTTGGCTTTCCTGAACAAGTCGCCCGAATTCCTGAGGATCTCCGATCCCTTTCTCGCTAAGCTCAGCTTTCAATTTTTGATATTTAGTCTGCGCGGTATTCGCTCGAGCTCTCCAAGCAGCACTGCGTTCGTCTTTGTCGAGCAATCGAGTCGTGCGCGATTTGAATCTCTCTAGCGAAGCGTTCATCTCGTCGCGCAACGCCAGAAAAGCGGTTTCAATCTCCTGGCGAACGCCAAGGATATCCTTATCGGTATCCCCATTGAAGACTCCCTCTGGCCACTCATCCAGAGCCGCTTCGTGAATCGACCTCGAGAGCGCGTCAACGAGACTGTTTGCTTGAACCCCGAGCATCTCGACCTCCCGAACCTGCCTCAAAGCACGCTGATGAGCCTTGAGCACCTCCGCGTGGCTGGTTTCGCTCAATGCCTTAAGCTTACGCAGCAAGTCGCCCATTTTTCGCTCGACATCCGGTTTTTTCGCTAAACGGCCGTCGATCTCCCTCAACCGGGCACGCTGCGTGAAAAACGTTCGGACTGCCTCTTCCAAGCGCTGGCGGATCGCAGCAATACCCGCCTCGTCGTCTATGATACCCAGCAGGGCACGACGGTTCTCACCGGCCATCGCGGCCACTTGGCCCTGACTTAAGATACGAATCGGAAACCGCTCACGGGAAACGAGCTGACTTGAAGAACGATCAAACTGCTCCCGGCAGTCTGCTTGCGCTTCTTCCAACATAACTGAGCCATCTTCAGCTTTCCATGTGATGCGATTACGGATCCCATCTCTGAGGTAAACGATCTGAATTTCCGTCTCCGATCGCAACGCACCCGTTCCGGAGCGACGGTTCTGTGCAACCTTCTCGAAGGCTTCAAACTCCGATCGCGGAGAATTCATCTCGGGAAAATGACTCAGCTCTGCTTTACGTCCGAGAGCGAGCCGGAGAGCATGTACGATTGTCGATTTCCCAGTTCCCCTCCCACCGACCAGTACGTTCATGTAAGGCGTGAGGTTAAGCACTTGGGGCGATCCATTGCCCATGTAGCGGGCCTTGTCAATCGTGATGGATTCGAGGGTGTGCTCAGGGACGCTGAACGGATTGAAGTATTCGCTCTGGTCACTGCGCCGAATCGAGATACCTTGCCCGTCGATCAGCGCCAAGCGCAGTCCCTCCAAAGAAGGCGTCGCCATCTTAACCCAGGTGAAGCGGGAGCCGGGAACCGCCGAACCTTGAAAGCTGTGACAGTCGGAGCCAATGACCGACGTCCAATTCAGCTTCTTCTGCTTGTAGATAGTCGGCAGAGGAACTGTCGGGTCCACTTGTTCCATTGCCAATATACCGCCTTGTTCAAAAATCTGATTGAGCGTCTGACTATCGAGCGCGGCCTTCGTCCGACTTCCGTTATCGAGCCGCAACATCCCTTTGTCCGGGCTATCTACATGTGCGGGAATCGGCAATCCACCTGCATCAAGAATCGCTTGAACGACATTGATCGGCGATTCCCCGGTCACGTCGTTACTATCACCTCTGGTCCCCTGAAATCGCACTGCTCCCAGCAGCGAATCGATATCGCCAGTCGTTTTTGAGGGGTCGAAGATCGCCAACATGTGAAATCCGCCATTAACCGACAACTCAACCCCTGGAAAAAGGTGCAGTTCGCGAAAACCCTCCGGTGGATTCGACTTCATGGTAGCGTAAGCCGACTTCAGTTGATCGATCCACGCTCCGGAATTGTGATCGGTCACCGCCACGCAATCGATTCCCTCCGCCATGTATTTGAACAGCCATTTCTCCGGCATCACTTCGTCACAGGTTCCGACCGCTCGCTGCCACGCTTCCGTGTCGCGTGACATCGGAGTATGAGTGTGAAAATCGAACTTCCACCACCGGGAACCGGGATATGGCCAAGGGTTGTTCATGGATTTCCTTTCGCTTTTAAGTGATCTGTGATGATTTGGAAACCTCCTCATCGTCCAGACGGGATCGCACATTTTCTTGCAGAAATTCGTCGAACGCACCGCCAACCGAGAACGAGTGACCACGCCACGACACGCAGGCGTGGTTGTCCTCATACTCAGTTGTAGTGCAGGAGAGGTTCATGATTGGTTCATTATTTTCTACCAATTTAATTGCTCAACGCGGGAAAGTGCTAAATCGCCACTGCGTCAGAAAGTTGTTTGAGCGACTCACCAAAAGCAATCGTTGGCGAAAACACGACGACCTCGTTCCCGATTTTGTTTGAGGTTGAGTGCTGAAGCCTGTAAGCCCTACGGTCGTAGCCTTCATACAAGTTCACAATGAAGGGATGATTGTCGTAAGAAAGCAGCCAAGGGCTCTTCAGGTTCCTAATCGCTCCAGATAGCGATTCATGGTCGCTTTCCTTGTAGTAATTCATGTAAAGGTTTGAACCCTTCTCGTAATACGGCGGATCGATATAAATAAACGTCGGAACTGAGGAAGGCTTCGCAAACTTTGAAAGCAGCTGAAGACCGTCCAGATTACTGATCTCTATTCTTTCTTTGAATCTCCCTATCTTGAGGACTCTTCTGATCAGCTCGTTCTTGTTGTATCTTGCATCAATCTTGTATTTTCCTGATTGATCTAATCCTCCGATAACTCCGCCATTTAAAACTCCTGATACATTTGTTCTATTTAAGAAGAAGAATGAGGTCGCAAGATCGAACGTTTCTGTGCCAGATTTGGCTTTCACGGTCATTTTGCATCCTTTCCAAGTTTCAACATCGACGGGTGTTTTTTCAATCCAATCAACCAATCGCGCATTGTCCTGAGTGCACACCTGCCAGAATGCGTGAACAAGTGGGTCAAAGTCATTTATAACAATACTCTCAACATACTCTTCAAATAGTAGCCTTAATGCAAGACCAGCTCCACCAGCATAGGGCTCAATATATTTGCAGCCGAGAAGACCGTTCTCCGAAATCAAGCTGGACATGAAGGAGAAAATGCAATTTTTCCCCCCCGGATATCTAAGAGGTGAATGTGTGCTACTGCCCATTGGTCCTCCCATGGCTTTCTACTAGCATTCGTCCCAGAATAATTGAAAGCGCCAACGCCTGTTCTTCGTTTTTTGAATTATGATAATCATGTCCTCCGGTTTGGAAAAGTTGGACGATTGTATCCTTTTTTATGCCCTGGTTCGATAGGGTAGTTTTGGTATTTTGATCCAAGCTTTTTTTTGCGGAATCGAACCCATTGAGCAGATAGTCCTTTAGGTCTTTTGACATTTCCTTTCCTGCCGTCTCTGCCAGAATGCGTAGAGACATCCGGAATATGACTATAAATGACTCGGTGAAAGATTTTCGGTTCTTCGCGAAGCAATAAAACAAGCTTTCTATGTCGCGGTATAAATTGTTCACTGGGCCCGTCTTCAACACCAATTTTCCGCCAAAGGGAGCCAAAAGCTCGACCTTTGTTCTTCTTGATCGGCTGACTCCCTTTGATGAAACACTTGATTCCCCTTCCTCGGTGCTATCCTTCTCCCTTGGTCGAAGAATTTCTGTCAGGTATGCTCTCCCCTTTTCGGCGGTGTAAACCCGGTCCACCTTTTGATCGCGGAGGCCGAGAACCGCATCCTTCAACTTAGTCTTGTCGCCAAAAGTAAATGAATCACCCTCCCGAGAGATATTGAGCAAAGCCTTTGTGTTCTTATACTCCAATAACCGATCAAGCGTTGATTTGTTTATTCTGGCCCGGTCATCGTCTGAAATATCATTACTTGATTGCAGATGATCCAGAGCTGCCAACCCGATTGATGCTTTTCCGCGAAAGCGATCTTTTTGTTCGGCATTCCACCGAACTAGTCCTCGGCCCTCTTGTTCGCCATCGTGATTGTTCTCAATCCAACGACGGGCTTGAATTCTATTCTTAAAGACAACGCAGGCGGCATCAGTTGGGACCTCACCCTTGTTCGCTAAAATCTGTTGTATCCTCGTCTTAATTCGAGGATGTGAATCCGCTAGCGACGGGGTTTCGAGAATTTTCAGTGCGGTAAGCCGCCGATTGCCGTCGCCGTCTGTGAAACGGCCTTTCTCGTTGAAAACGATTAGACGAGAACTTGGGTTCAATCCATTCGCATAAATATCCTCAGCTAGAACGGCGATCTTTTCCCCTTGCTCCTCAAGCATTGCCGCAATTGCCTCCCGCTGGCTCTTCACCTCGGGAAAGCGCGGATTGCTTTCATCTAAGAACAGTTCATTTATCTTCAGCGATTTATCTTCGTAGCTCATGGGACGGAATTAATTTTGAGGCTCATACCGCCACCTCCAATTCTTCGATTGGCAGGCGGAGTTCGCCGGAGAGGAGTTTGGGCAGCAGCGTGTCTCGGGTCTTCGCGAGGTCGCGGTTGGCTTGGGCGTTTTGGGTAATCTTGCGGAAGTTGGGCTCGGTGAGATCGTTGAACGCGATCAGCAGTGAGGTGTCGGTTGGTAAGGCGAGAAAGAAATTGTCGAAGCAGGCGTTCTGAACCCGTTGCCGACCCGATGAGCCGACCATACTCGCGATGCAGTGTTGGCGGAAGGTCTCTTTGCGGGCGAGGCAGGCTACAAGAGGTGTCTCGATTGATCCTTGGCCTCGTAGAACAATGAACTCGGTCGAACCGAAACCTACCCCATCGCCTTCAAGGAAATCAACGACGGCTGTTTTGCCGTTTTCGAGGCAGGGCGTGATTCGGGCTAAAAGCACGTCTCCATTTTGGAACTTCGCGCCCCCATTGTATGGTTTTGTTTCGAGTTCTGCGACCGTGAAGCCTTCGGTCGGCAGTGAGGCCATATCCGCGTAGGTCGCGACTGCATTCTTCTTCAGCTTAATGGAAGGATTGATTTGCAGAAATTCTGATGCTTTCTGAGCCTCCCACCCCTCAGGAATCCAGCCGAGTTCTTCGGTGTTGGTGAAGGAGGCGGG
>JAQVLM010000420.1 GCA_028704125.1 Opitutales bacterium | reverse complement strand
AATGGTTTCACCGTTCAGCTCAATGTGAACCTGATGACGGTTGGCCTGGTCCGTTCCCTTGCGGATCGCTTCAGGAACTTCCTTCGCCTTTCCATAACCGAAACCAACCTTACCCTTTTGGTCGCCGGTAACGACCAAGGCTGCAAAACTGAAACGGCGGCCACCCTTGACCACCTTGGCGCAACGGTTGATGTGAACGACCTTCTCGATCGTTTCCGGAGCGTCTTCCGATACTTTGACAATTTGTGGAGCTTTACTCATGATCAATCAGAATTGGAGGCCTCCTTCGCGGGCTGCTTCGGCAAATGCCTTCACGCACCCGTGATACAAACGACCCGCACGGTCAAATACAACTGCCTCAATGCCGGCAGCCATGGCTTTCTCTGCTACCATAACACCGAGTTTCTTGGCACCTTCAATATTCGGACGAACGCCTTGTTCGCGCAAATCCTTGGCCAAAGTGGAAACATAGACGAGGGTCTTGCCCACTGAATCATCAATGCACTGGGCATAAATATGCTGCTGGCTGAAATGCACGCAGAGCCGGGGTCTTGCGGGAGTTCCGACAACCTTCTTGCGGATCCTCCAACGCCGTTTTTGCTTCAAAAGCTGTTTGTGTTCCAATTTCATGACGAACCTTATCCCTTAAGCGGTTTTCTTACCTTCCTTACGACGAACGTGCTGGCCTACGATACGCACACCCTTGCCCTTGTAGGGCTCAACCGGGTAGAATTGCTTGATCCTGGCGGCCAACTGCCCGACTGCCTGTTTGCTGGCACCCGTGATTTCGATCTTGGTTCCATCAGCGATGGTGACGGTGACTCCTTCCGGGACATCGACACGCACCGGGTGTGAATACCCGAGAGCCAAATCGATAACCGATCCCTGCAGAGCGGCTTTGAAACCGACTCCTGAAATCTCAAGATTCATCTTGTAGCCGTCGACGACCCCTTTAACCATCCCGTTGATAATGGAACGGACAGTACCATGCATCGCTTCCGCGTGCCGGCTCTGGTTTGCAGGATTCACTTCAATGTGATCGTCCTTGATCGCGATGCTCACGCTGTTGCCAAAGGACTGGGATACCTTTCCCTTAGGACCTTCCACCGATACGGTGTCGCCTTCAACGGAACATTTCACTTTGGCCGGAATAGCGACCGGGAGTTTGCCAATTCTGCTCATGATGTGATTACCAAACGGTGCAAATGAGTTCGCCACCGACTTTGAGACGGCGTGCTTCTCTTTCATTAAGGATGCCTTTCGGCGTGGTCAATATGCTGTTGCCCATTCCGCCCAGCACCTTGGGAACTTCACGCGACCCACAGTAGCGCCGGCGTCCGGGTTTACTCGCACGCTGAATGTCGGTGAGTGATGGAACATCATTCACATACTTCATCTCAATGCGTAAACGCTTGAAGGAGCCTTCAGGTTGAACCACCTGATAGTCCCGAATGTAACCGCCCTCTTTGAGAATCCGCAAGATACCTTCCCTCGAATTCGAATGAAAAGTTTCCGCAGTCTCTTTGTGCGCCCGGCTGGCGTTGCGCAGGAGGGTAAGGAAATCGCCTAGTGTGTCGTGTGCTGACATGTCTGATCTCGGTCTTAAAGATAAAATTATACTCGGATCACCACGACGACTTCGTGACGCCCGGGATCTTTCCTTCACTTGCCAACTCGCGGAAAGTCAAACGCGACAATCCGAACTTACGGATATAGGCGCGTGGACGGCCCGTGATGCTGCAACGGTTGCGAATACGTACCGGTGATGAATTGCGCGGCAACTTTGTGAGCTTGCGTTGAGCGGCATAGAATGCCTCATCATCCGTTTCGGGATTGCGGAGAATCTCTTTCAAAGCAGCACGCTTAGCCGCGTACTGCTCGACCATCTGCATGCGCTTCAGGTTATGATTAATCTTTGATTTTTTTGCCATGGGTCAATCTCCTCAATGTCCTTACGCTGCCTGGTTTCCAGGTTGTTCGCCCTGATCCTGGGAGGGTCCTCCCTGCGGTTTGCGGAAAGGCATCCCCAACAGACGAAGCAACTCACGACCCTTCTCGTCAGTATCACCGGTCGTAACGATTGTCACGTCCATCCCCATCGAAATGTGTTTGGAATCAACCGAGATTTCCGGGAAAATCGTGTGGTCCGTGATCCCCATGTTGTAGTTGCCGTTGCCATCCAATTTACCCGGAACCCCGCGGAAGTCGCGGATGTTCGGCAATGAGATGTTGATCAGGCGATAAAGGAACTCCCACATCGACGCGCCACGAAGGGTTACACGAACCCCAACGGGCATGCCTTCGCGGAGCTTGAAATTCGAAACGCTCACACGGGCCTTGGTCGCCACCGCCTTCTGGCCGGCGATCAGTCCCATATCGCGCTGCACATCCTCAAGATACTGCTTCTCGTTCTTGGCACCCACACCGGTGTTGATCACGATCTTCACCAGCTTCGGCACATCATGGATGTTCTCGATCGAGAACTTTTTCTTCAACTCAGGAATCACTTCTTCCTGGTAGAACTTCTTCAAAACGGGCATCGACTTGCTCATACTGCGGCTCCCTTGCGCTTGGCACGCTCTTCGAATCGTTTCGCTTCCATCACATTCGAAATGTGAATGGGAAACTCTCTTTCTAATATACCCCCTTCGGACTTCTCCGTCTTGCGGGTATGGCGTTTACGAATATTGATCCCTTCGACCACCACCCGTTCCGTACGAGGAAGCACTTCCAAGATACGGCCACGGGATCCTTTTGCGGACCCGGTGATCACGACGACTTCGTCTCCTTTTTTGATTGTCTTACTCATGTCACAATACCTCCGGAGCCAAAGAAATAATCTTCATGTACTTGGCGCGCAACTCGCGGGCCACAGGTCCGAAAATACGGGTTCCGATCGGATTTCCGTCTGCGTTCACAATCACCACCGCATTCTCGTCGAAGCGGAGGTAGCTGCCATCGGCCCGGCGAATCGGGGCCTTTGTCCTCACCACCACGGCCTTCACAACCGCACCCTTTTTCACATTGGAATCGGGCGTGCGTTCCGTTACGTGGCACACAACCAGATCACCGACCGAAGCGGTTCTCTTGTTCTGGCCCAGCCGACGAATCATCACTGCGGTTTTGGCGCCGCTGTTATCGGCAACCTCCAAAGCTGTCTGCATCTGTATCATATCTGCGCTCTCCTATTATGCTATGGATTGCCTCATCCCACTGTGGGAGCTTTTTCGATGACACGGATCACGCGCCAGCGCTTGAGCTTGCTCAATGGGCGGGTTTCCGAGATCTCGAACTTGTCACCGGCCTGGCATTCGTTAGCCTCGTCATGCGCATGAACCACGGTTT
>JAQVLM010000419.1 GCA_028704125.1 Opitutales bacterium | reverse complement strand
GTCGATGCCAGAGTTCACGATTCATGGCGCGCCGGGGATGGATCGGCTTACACGGCGGATGTCCTCTGGGTCATGGTGGGCTCCGACGATTACTCCGGTGTGTTTGATGATGTCATGGACTCCCCGCATATTCTGGCGAATGGTGGTGTGGTGGTGTTTGGAGTCGCCGGATGGGGAGCTAATGTCGGTAGTTATTCGCTGGAGGTGGCGATCAACCGGCTTGCGCCTGGATCGGGGGCAGGCACCGATGCGAGAGCCTATTCGATACCCCTTTATCGTTTTCACCGCAGCGATAACAACAGTCACTTCTTTACCGCCAACATAAATGAAAGGGATTATCTGATCGCGAATACAGCCAATGGCGTTTGGACCTACGAGGGGCCCTCTCACCGGGTATTGCACACGCAAGTTCAGCATTCAACGCCGGTTTACCGCCTTTACAATAGCCGCGCGGGCAGTCATTTCTACTCAGCTTCGTTGTCCGAGATAGCTTCGATCCAGCAGACAATGGGAGAGTGGTTTAAGGTTGAAGGAGTTGCTTTCTTTGCTCTTGCGGGGCCAGTGGATGGAGCGCTTCCGGTGTATCGTTTCTATTCTCCGGGAACAGCTTCTCACTTCTTCACAATCAGCGAGGCGGAAAAACGTCAGATTATCGCGACGATTCCTCCATCTCAACTCCGGTATGAAGGAATAGCCTGGTATGCCTTTCCCTGACGGGCCCTTCAAAAAGTCCGATCAAACCTTGGGATGCGCCGTCTTATTCCCATCCCAGGGTTTCCCGGGCGGAGGGACTGAGCATTTCGGGATGCCATGGCGGATCCCAAACCAGCGCGACCTCAGCTCGTGAAATCCCGGGAACCGACTCTGCCGCGCATTGGACCCCATCCAACAAGACCTGTCCAGCCGGACAACTGACAGAGGTCAGCGTCATGGCAATATGGGCGACACCGTCTTTTACAGTGATTCCGTAGATCAGCCCGAGATCCATCAGGTTGATTCCGAACTCCGGGTCGTGAACATGGTAGAGGGCTTCCGATACAGCGTTCTCAAGGTTTTCAGTTGTCATGGTGTCCGCGGGTGGATCAGGTGAAGGGCAATTTGGATCGCATTTGCAAAATAGCAAAGGGATCCGACTGCAAAAATGATTGTGCCTATAGTGGCCAGGACTTGGAAGCTACTGGCGATTGCAAAGATGCACACCATGATGCCGATTGTGTGGAGCAGCATCCATGACCCTTCCAACTGACGGGAAGATAGCTCGGTGGCGAGTGGTACTTTTTGTTTCCCGATCCGGCCTCCATAGGCTTTCATCCAGACCAGAAAAGGCAGGATTTTGCAGAGCATCCCGAGAATGGCCAGGCTCAATGCGAGGGCGACGCCCATTACAAAGTACACGCGGGCGATGATGGGATCATTCGCCAGATCCGGTTGCGCCCGGACGGCATAGCCTCCAATGATCGCGGTAGCCGCAAGCGCCAGCATGCCCCAGGCGAAGCCCTTGATTTCGGGTTCGAGGCGTTTGCGTTTTCTTGATCCAAGTGTGGCCAGGAAGGCGTTCCCCGAAAACGCAATCGCGAGAACAAGTAGGAGGCCCCCTGCCACCAGCAATGGCTTCCAGTTCCACGCCATCGCGGGAATAAGGAGCACCAGTCCGGTTTGGGAAAGCATCAAACCAGTGCGAATGCTGTCCGGTTTTTGCAATTGTCCCATGGTGAACATCGGAACAAGCTGGAAGGTGGAGCCCTGCAAGAGGGTGAGAAAAAAACCGATGAGCCCCATGTGAGCGTGAACCGATAGCAGCTGGGTGGCGGGAAGGGAAAACAGGTTCCATTGCCGGTTCAGGGCCAGCAAGGTTCCAAACACCACGGTCGCAAATAGCCAGTAGCCGGCGAGCAGGAAGGTCCAGGCCACCGCATCCCTGCGATCCGATCGGGAAAATGTGGTCTCGCAAGTGATCATGAAGATCATCACTCCAAGCGACACCAGTATCCCCCCCACCGCAGCCAGCGGATAGTCTCCATGAGCGAATCCCGCGACAAGGGTCAAGGTGCCGATCACGTGAATAGCGAGATGTCCCCAAAGCCATCCGGAGCGCACGGCGAGATCGGTCCCCAGCACCACCGGCATGAGTTGATAGACCGCTCCGAAGCAGATGCTCAGGAGAAATCCCGGCAACCATGCGTGAACCAGCGCAAGCACGCGCGGTAGCAGAGCTGGAGAAAGCAAGAGGTCGGGCGACGAGGCGACCCAGAGCGACGATGCTGTGCCTGCAAGGAGACCCCAGAAGACGAATCCAATCGGAATCCATCCTCCCCCCGTGAGGGCCACCATTCCGGCTCGTGCCGGTGGAACCCCACCCTTATTTGGAGATGATGTTGAGCCAGCTGCCATCGTGTTGTTCGAAGCTTTCAAATGAAACGCCCCGGGCCAGAAGCTCGTTTTGCAGATGCATGGGACGGCGGTCAGTCGTGGCGTGCAACTCGCAATCCGGATGCAGGGTTTCCAACGCCTCGAGAATGCGCATCATTGGAACCGGTGGCTCATGTCCGCGCACATCCAGTTCGCGGATTTGCCTGGAGTGATTATCCGTCGCATTGTCGCTTTCATTTCCTGAACAACATGCAAACGGCACATCCGCCTGGCTGGCACCGGTTTTGGTGATCCGGATTTCCACATTGTCCGGTCCCTCCTTCAGGTATTCCCATTTGTGGACTCCCGGATAGAGGCGTTCGAACTGCATCCGCAAGGGGGCAGGATCGAATCCGTTGACCAGCACAAAGGACTCACCCTCTTGGAGGTCACTCCACTGTTGGAAAATGGTGGAAAGTTTGGATTCGCAGGGAAGCTTGGAAACATCGAGTCGATTGGGATTCATATGGATGTATGGTTTGGATCAGGACAATTGGATGGTGCCGCTTGGTTTTGAAAGCGGGATGAGTGCCGGCTCGGAGCCAAGGGTCAGTAACATCGTGAAGGTGCCAAACGATGCTTTTACGGCGTGGAGGTGGTCCGGAGGCATGTGTAGGAAGGCACCGGCTTCGAGTTTGTGCCATGCGTCAGCGAAGTAGAATTCGCACGAGCCCTCAACGATTTGAACCAGTGCCCTTCGTCGACTGGTGTGCGGGGTGAGTTCCTGTCCTTCGGCAAAAGTAAACAGAACCACCCGCAGCTCGGGGCTTTGAAGCAAGGTCCGGCTGACAATACCGGCTGTGGATGCCTGAACCGCTTCGCCTATCATGAGGGATTCGGCTTTTGTTGCGTCTATTAGAGTGTGTTTGCTCATCTCCGCATTATCGCATGCTTCCCGACGCAATGTATTGATCCACATCAAGGAGAAGGTGCATTT
>JAQVLM010000029.1 GCA_028704125.1 Opitutales bacterium | reverse complement strand
TTGCGGCTCCTTCGAAGCCGAATCTTCCGGCCGCAAACCGCAGTGTGGTGGCCGCAAACACCACCGCAGAGCGTCCTGAAGCACCGGCATACCGTGAAAGTATCTTCAATGAGGATATTTCGGGAAGCGGATTTGCCCCGGTATCGTTGGATCCATCCTTCGAACTGGATGTGATGGCATCCTCCGGAGACTACGTTGTGCAAAAAGGCGATAGCTTGTGGGCGATTGCCAAACGCCACAACGTGTCGATGCGCAAGCTGATGGAAGCAAATGGACTGCAGGAAAACTCGAAGTTGCATCCTGAGCAGGTTTTGATCATTCCTGCGGTCGATTCGTCGATTCCTCAGAACAGTGGTATGGTTGCGGATGCGAACGGTGCTGAAAAGCCTGCCGCAGTTGCCAAGAATGCCAACCCGAAGTCGGAAAAGGTCGCAAAGAGCGAACCCGCTGCAAAGCCGGTTCTCGTCAATGGCGACTCGTATGAAGTGAAAAAGGGTGACTCCCTCTATCTCATTGCTTCCCGCTTCAACACGACGGTTGCCGCTTTGAAGGATAAGAACGGACTGAAAAAGGATATGATCCGCGATGGGCAAGTCCTGAAGATTCCCGGAAAGGGCGAAGCAGTATCGTCCTCGACCGTTGTCGCTTCGGCTCCTGTTGAGCCGGTTATGAAGGCGGATGCAGAGGTTTCCCGTGTCGAAAACGGGATGCTGGTTCATAAGGTGGAAGCCGGAGAATTTCCGGGCTCGATCGCACGCAAGTATGGGATGACGGTCGCCGATTTGCTGAAACTCAACAACATCAGCAATCCAAAGGCGCTGCAGGTTGGAACCGAACTCAAGGTGAAGACCCCGGACGCGATTGTTCCTGAATCCGGCAATACTTTGATCGCAAAAACGGAAGAACCCAAGGTCAGTGAGCAGGCAGTCGCTGTTCGCGTTTCGGAGCCCGAAGTGAAGGAAGTGCCAGTGGCAGCTCCCGCACCGGTTGAAGAAAAGACTGCGGAATTCGCCGATTTCCCGATCATCCGCGTTGGATCCTGAGGTCATTCCGACCATGGCCATGACAATCATTTCGTCTTTCGCAAAGGGAGTCGATGGACCATCGTGTATCAAAGAATTTTCCGGTCATACTCTGTGTGATGGGCGCCACACTACTGACCGGATTTGGGTTGGTGTGTTTATATAGCGCCTTACGGGGATCTTTCGAGATCCCCGTAAACCTTTTTCGCAAGCAGGCGATCCTGTTGGCCCTCGCAAGTGTGGCGGGTCTAGTGATTGCCTGCGCATCCGAGCGTTGGATCCGGAGGATGGCGTATGCCGGCCTCGCCGGATCGGCGTTGTTGCTGGTCATTGTGTTGCTTCCCGGTGTCGGAGTCCGTGTAAACGGGGCGCAACGCTGGTTGGATTTCGGATTTGTCCGCCTGCAGGTTTCAGAGATCGTCAAAGTCGGTTTTGTGATCGGGATGGCGCACTACATGAACCGCTCGCAGCGCGATCGCCAGCGGTTTTGGAAGGGAATGGTGATACCCATCGGAATCACCGGACTCTTCTCCGCGCTTGTGATTCTGGAGCCGGACTATGGCACCGCAGTTTTGTATGGAGGTGTGGGTGTAACCATGATCTTCATGTGGGGTGGTCGCCTACGGTATCTCTTGCCGATGGTATCGGTCGGGGTTTTGGTGGTTGGCGCGCTGATTCACCAGGATCCGGTCCGCTGGAAGCGTATCACCTCCTTCCTTGATACGGAGGCAAACCGTGCGGACGGGGCCTATCAACTGTGGCAGGGACTGCACGCATTCGGCGCCGGGGGTGTGACCGGGGTCGGCATTGGGAATGGACGCCAACAGCTCGCGTATCTGCCGGAAGCGCACACCGACTTCATTTTCAGTGTTCTTGGAGAGGAGCTTGGGATGGTCGCCACTCTGTCGATCGTCGTTTTGTTTGTTGTTCTGTTTTCGGGTATCGTAACGATTGCCGCGCGGTGTTTCGACTCATTCTGGTTTCTTGTTACGGTGGGGTGCGGAAGCTTCCTGACGCTACAGGCACTGTTTAACATGGGTGTGGTCACCGGTTGTCTCCCGACAAAGGGAATATCGTTGCCGTTCATCAGTTATGGTGGATCGAATCTGGTGGGAGCTTTCATGATGATGGGCGCTGTGGTTTGTGCCTGGCGACACTCCAATCGATCCCTGATTATTCATCCCCGGGAACTATGAAAACGGTGCTATTGGCTTCGGGTGGATCAGGAGGGCATTTGGCTCCCGCGATCGCACTGGCGCAGCGGCTTGGCCGCCGTGGGATTCGCACCGGGATTTCTACGACCCGAAAAGGGGTGGACCGGCGGTTGCAGTCACGGTATCCGGACCTCGCGTTTGTCGCGATGAGCCAGGCCCGCGGAAATGGAGGCGCCCGCGGATTATTGGTTTTTGCTGCAGAGATGGTCGCGGCAGTCTGGAAAAGTTCGAGGTATTTGGATGAGGCGCGCGTGGATCTGGTGTTGGCCACGGGTGGGTTTGGATGCGCGCCGGTTGCGACGGCAGCATGTCTTCTCGGTATTCCGTTGCAGATTCACGAGTCCAATAGTGTTCCGGGAAAACTGGCGTCATGGTTCCGGCCTGTTTCTGTTGCGACATGGGTTACCCGCCTGCTGGATGAGGCGTCATGCTGGAGGAGGAGCCGCCGGGTGATTGAAACCGGGCTGCCGATGAGAGCGGAGCTTAAACGCGGAGAGATGCGGGATGCGAAGTTGGCGCTCGGGCTGGATCCGGATCTTCCGGTTCTGACAGTTTTTGGGGGAAGCCAAGGCTCCAAAGCCCTCAACCAATGGGCGGCACGTGCGAGCGGAGAATTGAGGAATGCCGGAATTCAGGTGTTTTGTGTCTGCGGTAATGCGGGCATGCCGGGACTGGTGCCGGATAGTGTCCGGATAATGGACTTTTGTGATGATATGCCGGGACTGTATTCCGCATCGGATTTTGTCATTGCCCGGTCGGGGTCGGGAACCCTCTCCGAGCTTGCGGCTTTTGGCGTTCCATCGGTTCTTGTGCCTTATCCTTATGCGGCAGCTGACCATCAGATGGAGAATGCGAGGCGATTTGTGGAGGCGGGTTGTGGAATAGTTCTTCCGCAGGCTGAGCTCGATTCAGCAACCGCATTGATACTCGAATGGATGGGTGATGCCACCCGTATGCAAGCGTGTCGCAAAAACCTGGAAAGGTGGCATGCCGGTAACGCGATCGGTCGTCTGGTTGACACCTTGGCGCTGGTTGACCGCGGATGCGGTGACTGGCAAGGCATTGAGCGGGAGGCTGATGTATGAGTGAATCCCCCCATCATTATCTTTTTGCAGGCGTCTGCGGTATGGGCATGGCCCCGTTGGCACTGTATTTGCGCAGCCGGGGGGATCGTGTCAGCGGTGTGGACGACTACGCCGATGCCCATGTGAGATCGATTCTGGAATCGGGAGGGGTGGAGTTTTTCGACAGTGTGCATCCGATCCAATCTCCCGATACGGTTGTAATGAGTCGGGCACTTCAGCATGAAGGGACCCGAGTGGATGCTTTGAAGGCGCTGTTTCCAGATGCCCGTTTCTGTTTTCGGGGAGAGTGTCTGGCGGATGTGGTGCGGGAAAAAAAGCTTCTGGCAGTGGTCGGGAGTCACGGGAAAACCACGACAACCGCAATGACCATTCATCGCTTATTGGGAGAATCGCTCTCGGCGGACTATATTCTGGGCGGTTTGTTCAAGGAGTCTGCGTATCCTCCTTCGCGTTGGTCATCCGATTCGGAGTGGGTGGTTGCGGAGATCGATGAGAGTGATGGCACGATCGAGGCGTTTTCCCCGGAGGTGACCGTGATCACCAACTTGGATTGGGATCACATGGACTGCTACCAGAGTGAGGAGGAGATGCTGGATTCGTTCAGGCGCCTGATTGCACGGACCGGTGGCAAGGTGATTACGCGGGCCGACTCGTGCGAGCGGCTTGGATTGGATAAGGAAACCTCGAGGTCGGAATGGATTGTCTTGCCTGCCTTGGGTTCCGGACCCCAGCTTGGGTTCAATCCCGGAAATTGGGAGCTCTCCGGTATAGCGGTTTCAATGATGGGGGGGGCGACGCCGGTTTGTGAAGAGGGCGCGGTGGCATTGCTCCAGATGGCATCCTTTCCCGGAGTGGAGCGGCGGCAAGGGGTCTATCGGCTGGACGGCTCGAATTGGATGGTTCAGGACTACGCCCATCATCCCACCGAGTTGAAGGCGCTTTTTGATTGGGCCGGAACACGTTTTCCGGAGCACCGTATCGTTTGGGTGTTTCAGCCCCACCGATACTCGCGGACCAGGCATTTGATGGATGGATTTGCCCGGGTGCTTTCCTCAGCGGAATCGATCCTGCTTCCGGAATATGCCGCGTTTGAGCATTTTGACGCAAGTGGAACATCAGAGGGGCTACTGGCGCGGGTTTCAAGTTTGGGGATCCGGGCAACGCATCGGATGGAATCTCCCCATGCGCTATTGGAGTGGATGCGCAGGCAGGAATCTGCCCAGACAGTGTATCTGTTTGCCGGAGCGGGAGATATCGACAAATGGGCCAAGTGGGTGTTGTCCGCATGGGGCGAAGGATCATTTGAGGACAAATGGGTGAAATACATCACGGATCTGGTCATGCCGCAGACCCGATTGGCCGTGAATGAACCCCTTAAGCACAAGATGTCCCTGAACGTTGGCGGGTGCGCGAGACTGTATGCTGAGCCGGCAAGCGCAGGAGATCTTCAGATTATCATGAAGACCGCGAATCTGCTCGGCATCCGCACGGTGGTGATGGGGCGGGGCTCGAACCTGATGGCGGACGACGCCGGCTTTGACGGGTTGGTGATCCGTTTGAGTCAGAGCGGGTGGCGTGGCATGGCAGATCTGGGGCAAGGGCGGATTTGGGCGAGGGCCGGACTGCCGCTCAAGGAGCTCGCACGTAAGGCGGCATCGTTGGGTGTGTCGGGATTTGAGTTTCTGGAAGGCATTCCGGGCTCCGTTGGTGGTGCGCTCCGGATGAATGCGGGTGCGATGGGGCGTGAGATGCGGGATGTCCTTGAACAGGTGGAGCTGCTGAGCCCCGACGGGCGGGTGGAGCGGTTGCCGGCGGCAGGTCTGGCAATGGGATACCGTTGCTCCCCGGGATTGGACCGATATGTCGTTTTGGGGGCGGTGTTAGCAGGCCAGCACGGGCACGATCCCGAGGCCATACGGCAGACCATGGACGCCTATTCAAAACGACGGAAGTCGAGCCAGCCATGGGAGCCGAGCGCCGGATGCATCTTCCGGAACCCCCCGTCGATGTCAGCGGGAAAGTTGATCGACGAGGCGGGTCTGAAGGGGCTTCGCATCGGTGGGGCGATGGTGTCTCCGATACACGGGAACTTCCTTGTCAACACGGGTGAGGCCACCTCCACGGATGTTGAAGCTTTGATTCGTGTAGTACGCGAGAGAGTGAATCAGGTGCATCATATCGAACTCGAGCTGGAGCTACGTCAGCTTGGGCATGAGCATGGACCGAATCATCAGGATACCATGAGTGGGAGTGGAGTGGGTTCATTATGAAAAGCAATCGATCAGGAATGGAACCGCGTATTGTGGTGGTGTATGGTGGCGTCGGAGCCGAGCGGGAGGTTTCGCTGGTTTCCGGTGCGGCGGTTTTGGACGGACTGATCGACCAGGGGCTGAATGCAAGCGGAGTGCGTATTGACTCAGCTGTCATTCCTGCGGGTATCGACGGCGAAGGGGATGTGGTTTTTCCTGTGTTGCATGGTGAGTTTGGCGAAGATGGGCGCTTTCAGGGGCTGCTGGAAGCAGCTGGTGTTGAATTTGCCGGATCGGATAGCCGGTCGAGTGCGGTCTGCATGGACAAGGTTATCACGAAGGAGCGGGTTCTTGCGCTTGGAGTCTCCTGCGCGCCATCGGTGGCATGGGATGGAATAGCGGGCCTGGATGCGGATGATCTGGTTCACAGGATCGGACCGGAAATCGTGGCGAAACCAAGGGCGATGGGGAGTAGTGTCGGTTTGCATATCCTTGCGGACGCCGCGGACTTGAAGTGTTTTTTGGGCAAAGGGGATCCGATCGTATCGAGTGGATGGATTCTCGAACGGCGCATCCGTGGGCGTGAGTTTTCGGTCGGGGTTCTCGATGGGTTGCCGATGGAGGTGGTGGAGATTGTTTTGCCGGACCAGAGCCCCTACGACTACAATAAGAAGTATCAGGCAAACGTTACCCGCTATGAGGTGCCGGCGCTCTTGGACGAAGGGACCAGGGCCCGTATCAAACGGGATGCGGCATCCGCGTTTCAAGTGTGTGGATGCCGGGATTTTGCAAGAGTGGACTTTATGTTGGATGACGACATGGAATCTCCGGTTTTTCTGGAGATTAACACCCTTCCCGGAATGACTTCCAAGAGTCTGTTGCCGAAGAGCGCATCCGGGGTGGGACTAGGGTTCGGGGATCTGGTGGTCCGGATGGTCAATCCGGCGCTTGAACGATTCCGGAACCGCACAAATAGAGGATGAAAGGAGGATGCCTCAATGAACGAGAGCAGAGATCAAATCATAGGATGGAGGGATTTGCAAAACAAGGCGGATGTGGGGGTCACAGCTATTCATCGGATGCCCGTCGCCGTTTGGGGATGGGCCATCGGACTGCTTTTTGCCGGAGTCGGGATTTGGCTGCTGAGTGGATGGGTGGTGCGCAGGGGCGGAATTGACGGGGTGGCCGCGCTCGTGCCGGAAACCTCAGAACCGATGCGTCAGATCCATTTTGCAACGGATGGGGTGCTTCCGGACGCGTGGTTGGCGCGGCAGCATGGCCTTAAGCCGGGAGTCACGCTGATGGATGTCGATATCAAAGCCATCGGGCACAAGCTCGAGTCCTTTGGGCAGGTGAAACGTGCCGTGGTCAAGCGGGTGTTTCCCGACATCCTCGCGATCGAATTGGAGGAGCGGAAGCCTTTGCTCCGGATGGCGGTGGACCTTGGAAATGGATCCCCGGTTGCCGTGTTCGCGGTGTCGGATGACGGGGTCGTTTACCGTCCGCTGGAGGGCGCGGAGGCGGGTATGAAGAAACTTCCGTTTATAGATGGTGTTAAGGTTGCGGCGATTGAGGATGGTGGTACCCGGATTGACGGAGTTGCGGATGTCGCGGTTTGGATGAACAGCGCGGCTGTGTTGTATCCGGAATACTATGCGGATCTTCGGGTGGTCTCACTGGAGCGATATGCGGAAGGTGAGGAGGAACTCGGATCCGTCCTGATCACCCGGGGAAAGGACTTTCCGGATGTGGTGATCCGCCCGGGTTCTGCCGGCACCCAGATCGGGCAACTCCGCAGTAGCGTGGATTGGTTGCGCAGGGAGGGCAGGCAAGCCCGGGTGGTGGATCTTTCGATCCCGGATGAAGTGGTGATCCGCTGAAATGGAAGCGCGTCTATGGAGGGCGGTTTTGCAGCGGGAATTGAAGCAAATCCATGGTTGCGGAGTTTTGTTCTGGAATACGGCGATTGATCTCGCTTGATTCTCAAGTTGATGGCCTCATCTCAATACATAGGAGCACTGGACATGGGAACCGCCAAGGTGTCCATTCTTGTTGCCGAGCTCTCCCCACCGTCGCGACTCAAGATTATCGGTCGGGCGATGGTCCCCAGTCGTGGGATTCGGAAGGGGCGGGTTCTCAATGTGAGAGAAGCCACGACCTGTGTGCACCGTGCGATCCGGGAGGCTGAGAAGTCCGCGGGAGTGAACCTGAAATCCTTGTACATGTCGATTTCGGGAAGCCACCTCAAGGGAGAGTTGCAGGTGGGAAAAGCGCAGGTGAGCCACAGTGCCCGTATTGTGACGGATTACGATGTGGGACGTGCCGTGGAAGAGGCGAAACGTCGGGATTTGGGTCCCGACCGGGTGTTTGTCCAATATATCCGCAACCCGTTTCTGTTGGATGGCAAGAAGGTGGATGAACCGTATTCTCTCCGTGGTAACGAGATTCAGGCGAGTTTCTGGGCGGTGCATGCGGATGCGCGGGTTTTGCGGGAGCAGATGCAGATCGTCAACAGCTTCGTATCCCGCATCGACGACATTTTCTTGAGCAGTTTGGTGGTTGGTCGGGTGTTGACGTCCGAGGAACAGCGCCAGTCCGGTGTGTTGGTTTTGGATATTGGTGCGGGAACAACGGATTTTGTGCTCTATGGAGATGGTTACGTGCTCATGACCGGCGTGCTGGATGTGGGCGGCGATCACATCACGAATGATTTGAGTGTGGCTTTCAAGATTCCGTGGGAGTCCGCCGAACGGCTAAAAGTGGACTATGGCAAGGCAACTCCGGTTGAGGGAGCCGGCGATGATTGGGTGTGGTTGCGGGGTGACTTGAGTATCGGGGACCGGCGGTTCTCGAAGCGTGCGATTCAGCGGGTGATTCATGCCCGTATGGAAGAATTGTTCCAGTTGGTCAGGCGGGCGGTTTTGCCGGTCCTTGAAAGGGAGGATTTGCGGTGTTCGGCTCTCATGACCGGTGGTGTAACGCGGCTGACTGCGATTGAGAATCTCGCGGGGCAGGTGTTGAAGATGCCGGCTGCAACGGGGCGCAATCCGGATTGGGTGATCAACGAACTGCAGGTGCCCGAGATGAGCAATGTATTGGGGCAGGTGCAGTTTGCATTACAGGACTATTCCGACTCGATATCCGGCTCGCGCAAGTCTCCGGGTTTGTTGGGAAAGGTGAAGGGGTTTTGGTCGAAGTGAGCCACCCTTGTATTCGGCTGTGAGCGTGAGCGGCAATCATCAGAAAGTAAGAATATGACAGTAAGCCTGAAACCGGTGTCGGATGTAAAGATTGGGGTAATCGGCCTTGGGCGGACCGGAAGGAAAATTCTCGAGCGCATGCGGGTGCGGCCCGCATGGGATGTGGATGCGATCTGCTACGATTGCGACCTTGAAGTCATGGGCGTGTCTAATCCGTGGTTTGGTTGCGAGTGCCTCGGGGTCGGTATGCTTCATGGACTGGGATGTGGCGGACAGGTGGAACTCGGGCAATCGGTTGCCTTTGGCTCGGAGGAAACCATACGGGCCTGGTTGGCCGGAAAATCGATGGTTTTGATGTTGTTGGGTGCCGGAGGCGGGTTTTCGGGGGGCTTTGCTCCGGAAGTGGCCGATTGGGCGAGGGAGATGGGTATTCCGGTTTTGTGTGTGGCGTGCATGCCTTTTTCCTTTGAAGGGATTTCCCGCATCGATTCGGCAAGACGTGCGATAGATGTGTTGCGGGAAAGCAGTCTGGCTGTGGTAACGGTCGAGCTCGATGATATGTTGCTTTGGGCCGGAGATGAGTCGTGGGCCCAACCCGTGATCGAACTCGCTATTGATTGGATGCAGGAGGCGGCTTCGTCGGTTTTGAGTCTCATATTGGAAGAAGGTCTATTTGCGTTTGACCTGACCACGCTTCGTCAAGTGTTTGATCTTGGATTTTCGAAGACCCTTTTCATTACGGGGGAGGGGGAAGGTGAGAAGGCGGTGGATGACGCTATCCAGCAGATCATGGGATTTGCCGATTTCCGTCTCCCTGACAGCGAGGTCATTGTGGACCGGATGTTGGTCTCGTTGAGAGGCGGAGCATCCCTTGGTGTGGCCGACGTGAACCGGATCAACCAGACGATATCCAAACGGTTCCGAAAACCCGCACGGTCATTCTTTGGCGCAACGATCGAAGAGAAGGAGTCGAAGGTGACCATTGGGGTCTTTCTTTCGATTGGGCTTGGGGGTGGCGAGCAAGCATCCGCATCTGCTCCCGATGCCGCGGGTGCGGGTGAGTCGGAATCGGGGCTCGTGCCGGGCACCCGGATGCGGCCATCGAAACCCGTGAGCGGGGAAAAAGGTGATGCCCAGGGCTATTTTGATGTGCTTATCCGGGATAGCAACCGTGGCGTGTTTGAGGACACCGAGCCGAATCTGGTGAACGGAGAGGATCTGGATGTGCCCACCTTCCTCAGGCGCGGTATCCGGATAAAGACATGATCAAAACCGGGAGGTTTCATAGGAGATTGACACATTCGGGAGGATCAAGAGTTGTTTATTACTGTCAATTGAGCTATATTGGGCGTTTATGAAAGCAGCGTTTGCCGTGTTCATTATCATTTTGGCCGCATCTCCGTGGGGTTTTATCTTTCTGGGAGACAAAGGATTGCCGACTAAAGCATCCTCTGGAAAAGAGGAGGTGGAGACCTTGCGGGCATCGTTGACACGGCAAAACCAAAACAATGGCATACTTGAAGGACAGGTGCGGGAATTGGAACTTGATCTGCAATCCGTCCGTTCTGCGAAAACCGGCCTCGAGGTGAAAGTTGCCGAAATGGAGGAGCAGACTGCCGCCATGGAAGCGACCCGCGATAGCGCTGCGGCGGAGTTGGCGGGTTTAAAGGAGGCGTATGCTGCCATCGAGGCACAGCTTGCGGCATCGACTCAAACTGAGGAAGCGCCCGCAACGTTGGAAGTGGAGAATGCCGATCTCAAGGCGCGTCTTCAGACTGCTGCGGAGGAAATCCGGCGTTTGAACGCGATTGTCAATTCACTCAGTCAGCAATAAAGGAACGCTCATGACCAGCGTTGCAGGTGGATCCGCCACCGGAAGTTTGGATTCTCAGATCCAGTCCATTCGCGCTCAGTTTCCGTTTTTTGATGAGGAGGGCGGAAGTGGGGGTTGGATCTACCTTGATAATGCAGCCACCACCCAGAAGCCCAAAGCGGTGTTGGATGCTTTGATGGGCTACTATACCCGATACACTTCGAATATCCACCGCGGTTTGTATGAATTGAGCGAGCATGCCACGGAGTCCTATGAGGCGGCCCGGACGAAGGTGGCCCGATTTCTCGGTGCCGCTGACCCGGATGAGGTTGTGTTTGTTCGGGGTGCCACCGAGGGGATAAACCTGATCGCATCCTCCTGGGGACGGTTTCATCTCAAACCGGGGGATGAAGTGTTGATGTCCCAGTTGGAGCACCATGCCAATATCGTGCCTTGGCAAATGCTGTGTGCGGCCACCGGTGCCAAGCTTCGGGTGATCCCCATGGATGACGCCGGAAATACCGATGTTGACGCTGCCTTGGAGATCATGAACCGGGGGCGGGTCAAGGTGTTGAGTATGATGTGGGTCTCCAATGCGCTTGGGGTTCGTTTACCTGTTGAAGGGTTGGTGCGGGAAGCGCGGAAGCGGGGGATATTCACGCTGGTGGATGGTGCTCAGGCGGTTTCGCATTTTCCCGTGAATGTTGCTGCGCTGGATTGTGATGCCTTTGTTTTTTCGGGACACAAGCTCTATGGACCGACTGGTATCGGGGTTCTATGGGCGCGATCCTCTGTGCTAAATGCGATGCCGCCATATCAGGGCGGCGGTGATATGATTCGCAAGGTGTCGTTTGACGGCTCGACTTTTGCAGCTCCGCCTGCCCGGTTTGAAGCGGGAACTCCCCACATTGCCGGTGCAATTGGACTCGGTGCGGCGGTGGATTGGCTGACCGGAGTTGGATTTGACCGTGTGAGAGAGATCGATGCCGCCTTGTATGAGCATTGTCTGCGGGTGCTTTCCGATATTCCTGGTATTCGCAGGATTGGCACCTCGGATGGGCAGTTGGGAGCGGTTTCATTTTACAGTGATGTTGCTCATCCGAGCGATATCGCATCGGTATTGAGTGTGGACCGGATCGCGGTCCGAACGGGGCATCATTGTGCCCAACCACTGATGGATCGGCTGGGCATTCCCGGAACCGTGCGGATTTCGATGGCGCTCTATAACTCGAGAGCGGATTTGGATCGCCTGGGGAAGAGTCTCGCGAACGCCATGCGGATGTTGGGCTGATGACCCGGGAGGTATTGCTGTTCCATGAATGAGGACTTGAGGCAGGTCTATCAGGATATCATCAGTGACCATTTCCGGCATCCCAGAATGAGCGGGTGGAGTGGAGAAGGCTGGAAGGATGTGCTGAATGTGAATCCATCCTGTGGGGATCAAATCCGGATTGCTTGCCGGCTGGACGCCAGTGGGCGACAGATGATCGAGTGGCGGCATCAGAGTCAGGGTTGTGCCGCATCGGTTGCTTCTGCTTCGATCATGTGTGGCTTGCTCAATGGATTGTCCCCGGACATTGCACGCGATAGGATCTCCGCGTTTCTGGGAGAGCTTGAGAATCCCAACGGCGAAAAGGAACCGGATCCCGATGCCTTTGAGCGGCAGGCCTTGCTGTTTTTCCGCAAGGTTCCCTCACGGGTGGTGTGCGTCAGACTGGCATGGGATGCAGCCCACCGGCTCTTGGAAAGTGCCTAGCAGATACATCCGGAATAGGTTGGGGTCAGCGTACACAGAAATCCCCCGGATGTTTCCGTTTCTAATGAATCGGACACTCCCGGGGGATTTCTGTGTATGAAACTGTTAACCCTTCTTCAAAAGGGTAAGCATGATCAGCATCCAGCTGGGATTATGCTTCGGCCATTTCGGGAACAACTGCCACCCGTCTGTGGGCTTTGTCGAAATTGACGACCCCATCTTTCAATGCAAAAAGGGTGAAGTCGCGACCCATTCCAACATTGACTCCCGGATGGTATTTGGTTCCGCGCTGGCGGATAATGATGTTTCCGGCAATCACGGTTTGGCCGCCATACTTCTTGACGCCCAGCATTTTTGGATTGCTGTCCCTTCCGTTGCGGGAGGTTCCTTGTCCTTTCTTATGTGCCATGGATAAATCGAGTTAGATTTTTTGTATGGGATGATCCTCAGCCGACGATGGATTCGATGCGGATAAGCGAGATGCGTTGGCGGTGGCCACGGCGGCGCTTGTATCCTTGACGGCGCTTTTTCTTAAAGACAATGACCTTATCGTCTTTTTTGGATTCGACCAGAACCGCCGTCACCTTTGCCCCATCGATGAGCGGGTTTCCGAAGCGGGTAGTGCTTCCATCGCTGATCATGAGCACATCGGTGATCTCGATTTTGTCTCCGGGTTGTGCGTCAGGAAACTGGTTGACCTTGAGGGTGTCATCCTTCTGAACGGTGAACTGCCTGCCTTGAGTTTTGATCGTCGCTTTCATGAAAAAGAAAGGATCAGAACATAAATTTTGGGCTTTGCAAGTCAATACATCAACGTTGTTGTTATTTGATGCATTCTTACCATGAATCCGACTGAAATCAAACGATTCTACGAGCAATCTGAAGTGGTGCTGCACTATGCTGTGGCGGTGGATCGTGTGGGTCTCTGGCGTAGCGAGCACATGCTCTTCACGCGTATGTTTTCAGCCGATCATGAGCTGCTTGAGGTCGGTTGTGGTGCGGGACGGATTGCCATCGGCCTGCACCGGATCGGATACTGCAATTTGACGGCAATGGATTGTTCCGGGGAAATGGTCGATGTCGCGCGGACGCTTGCAGAGGAACGCGGGGTACAGGGTCCTTTTGAGGTTGGCGATGCC
>JAQVLM010000418.1 GCA_028704125.1 Opitutales bacterium | reverse complement strand
CCCACGCTTCCAGCGGAAAAGATATGGAGCACCTTTGCTTCGATGTCATGCACACCTGATTCGCGGCGAATCTCGATGTCGTGAGGACGGACGTAGAGCTGATCCTTTTCCTTGATGGAAAGCGCCTTGCGATATCCGCTTTGGAGCCGGTTGACGTTGCCCATGAACTCAATGACGAAAGGTGAGGCCGGGTAGTCGAAGACCTCCTGCGGATCACCAACCTGTTCGATCCGGGCATTGTTCATGACCACGACTTCGTCGGCCAGCTCGAGGGCCTCTTCCTGGTCGTGGGTCACAAAAACCGTGGTGAGTTTGATCTCTTCCTGAAACTGGCGCAACCACCGCCGGAGATCCTTGCGCACCTTCGCATCGAGGGCGCCAAACGGCTCGTCGAGCAGCAGGATACGGGGTTCGATGGCCAAGGCGCGCGCCAGTGCGACCCGTTGGCGTTGGCCGCCGGAGAGTTGATGTGGAAGCCGGTTTTCGAGTCCATCGAGCTGGACCAGGTGCAGCAGGTCGCGGACTTTCTCCCGGATGGCGTGTTCGGATGGGCGGACGTGACGTTTCCGAATCCGCAATCCGAAGGAGATGTTCTGCCCGACGGTCATGTGGCGGAAAAGTGCGTAGTGCTGGAATACCATGCCGACGCCGCGTTCGCGAGCGCTCAGGTGCCCGACTTCCTCTCCGTGGAACTGAAGCGAACCGCTCCCGGGATCCGATGACTCGAGACCGGCGATGATGCGCAGGAGCGTGGTTTTTCCGGAGCCGGATGGCCCGAGCAGCGCGACAAGATGGCCGCTCTTCGCCTCGAAGTTGACCTGATCGAGTGCTTTGGTGTTGGCGAATGACTTGGAGATGTTTCTAGCGATGATGCTCATGTCTCAAAACGTTTGTGGATCGGGGTGTTGTCGGGAACGCGTTCGCGTTCGGGCGCCTCGGATCGGCGTGCCATTTGCCATTCGACAAAGCTCTTGCCGGCGAGGGTGATCAACGCCAGCAGTGCGAGGACGGAGGCCATGGCGAATGCGCCCACAAAATTGTATTCATTGTAAAGGATCTCCACATGCAGCGGAATCGTGTTGGTGAGTCCGCGGATGTGCCCCGATACGACCGAGACCGCCCCGAACTCACCCATCGCGCGAGCGTTGCACAGCAGCACACCATAGAGGAGCGCCCACCGGACATTCGGAAGCGTGACGTGCCGGAAAATCTGCCAACCGTTGGCTCCGAGCAGATAGGCGGCCTGCTCCTCATCGCGGCCATCGGCTTGCATCGCGGGAATCAGCTCACGTGCCACAAATGGGAAGGTCACGAACACGGTGGCCAGAACGATCCCGGGGACCGCGAAGATAACCTGAAGGTTATGAGCGGATAGCCACGGCCCCATCCATCCTTGTGCTCCGAAAAGCAGGACGAAGATGAGGCCGGAGATCACGGGTGATACCGAGAAAGGCAGGTCAATCAAGGTGATGAGGAGGCTCTTGCCCTTGAAATCGTGTTTGGTAATCGCCCAGCTCGCGGCGAGCCCGAACACGATATTCAGCGGCACGCTAATGACGGTTACTATCAGGGTGAGGGAGATCGCGTGGCGGGCATCCGGGTCGTTGAAAGCCTGCAGATAGGCCCCGAATCCGCGCCGCAGGGCTTCCGTGAAAACGGCGGCGAGTGGCACCAACAGGAGGATGACAATAAATGATATCCCGGCGGTTAGCAGAAGGAAGCGGAGCCAAGGCGGGTCCGATACCGCTTTTCGGCTGGTGGGGCGCGATGAGAGTCTGGAGATGATGGCTGCCATGGTGTGAAATCAGGATGGGTTGGAAGGGTCAGCGGCTTTGGCCCGAGCGGAGGCTGGTCCAGCGTTGGAGGATGTTGATCGCGAATAATCCCGCGAAGGAGATGATCAGCATGGCCACTGCGATGGCGGTGGCATCGGCGGTCTGGTATTGCTCCAGTTTGGTGACGATGAGGAGGGGTGCGATTTCGGTGCGCATCGGCATGTTTCCGGAAATGAAAACAACCGATCCGTATTCTCCGACTCCTCTGGCAAAGGCCAGCGTGAAGCCGGTGAGCATCGCTGGAAAAAGTGTGGGCAGGACGATTCGGATGAGCGTCTGGATGCGGGTGGCACCCAACATGGCTGCGGCTTCCTCCATGTCGGATTCGAGGTTTTCAAGGATCGGTTGGACCGTCCGGACGACGAACGGGAAACCGATGAAAACAAGTGCGATCACGATCCCCGGGGCGGCGTAGGCGATCTTGAAACCCATGGCTTCGAGCGGAGCTCCGAGCCAGCCGTTTTTGGAGTAGATAGCGGTTAGGGAGATTCCGGCAACTGCAGTGGGAAGCGCAAACGGAAGGTCGATCATGGCATCGACCAGCTTCTTGCCCGGAAACTCGTAGCGCACCAGAATCCACGCCACAATGGTGCCCCCGGTTACATTCACAAGAGCGGCTACAAGCGACGTGGAGAACGAAAGCTTGAGCGCGGCCATTACCCGCGGCTGAGTGATGAGTTCCCAGAAGCCATCGATCCCGATGTTGAGGGTTTTGAGGACGGTCGAAGAAAGCGGGATGAGGATGATGATTGAAAGGTAGAGCAGCGTGTATCCCATGGTTAGCCCGAATCCGGGCAAGCCCCGGTGCTTGCTGCGTTTGACCGGTGTTTGGGATGGATCGGCCGTGTCGGGTGTTGGTGCGCTGGATGAACTCATGGGATGCGGATTGGAAAGAGGCGATGCGTCGTATGGTTGGGTGTGTGGAAGCGTGTGGAGGTGAGTGGAGAATGGGTTGGGAAATTCCGGATCCGGACGATGCAGAGGCGGGCGTCCGGATCCATGCTGGAATCAGGGTTTACTTCGGGATGTAGATTTGGTCGAACAGTCCGCCATCCGCGAAGTGTTGCTCCTGTGCTTTGTGCCAACCACCGAAGCTTTCGTCGATGGTCACCATTTTCATTGGCTTGAACCGGGCCAGATCATCGGGATCAGCGTGTTCCGGGAAGTTCGGGCGATAGTAGTGCTTGGCCGCAATCTTTTGGGCGAACGGTGAATATAGCCCCTCAAGATAGGCGGCGGCGATGTCCAGGTTTCCCGCTTTGCTTGCGTTCGCGTCGACTACCGTCACCGGAGGTTCCGCGATGATGCTGATCGACGGATAGACGATCTCGAAATGATCGGGTCCAAGTTCATTGATCGCGAGCCATGCTTCGTTTTCCCACGAGAGAAACACGTCTCCGATTCCACGTTGGACAAAGGTCGTGGTCGATCCGCGTGCTCCCGAGTCCAGCACCGGAACATTCCGGAACAGCCGGGTGATATAGTCCATGACCTTTGCCTCATCACCGTTGTAGGTTTGCCTGGCCCAT